>JANNUW010000102.1:0-20511 GCA_031414095.1 Hyphomicrobium sp.
GTTAAGCGGCGGTTGCGCGGGTGGCGGCAGCAGCCATGCTGTGGCTCTGCCTGCCGGCACAACTTGCGGGTCCATAAAATCGCAATTGAGCCGTTTGGATGCCAGAGGCGTGCGCTCCTCGATCGAAGCGCAGTCGGCTGGTCAGCGGTTGTCTGCCGGTCAGAAAGCCGACGCCGATGCCTACAATAGCTTGCTCAACGACTACTTGAAGGCGCGTTGTCACGAAATGCAGCACTAGGCCGGTTCATCAGCACGCCGTGATGGTCTGACGACGCCGCGCTTAAGCCCTTCGCCTGCTCACTTCCTGAGGAAAATCCCGATGGACTTCATGGCCTTCCTTCGCGACAATCCAGCCATCGTCATCATGGTTCTGAACGGTCTCGTGGCCGGTTGGCTGGCGGGACTGCTGCTGGGCGGGGGAGGTCTTATTCGAAACCTCCTCGTCGGCATCATCGGTGCCATCGTCGGCGGTTGGCTTGTGGGTCAAGGGTTTTTGACCCTGCCCTATAACTTCGATACCTGGATACCTTATGGCAACCAGATCGCAGTGTCCACGATAGGGGCCTTGCTCGTCGTGATCCTGGCGCGCTTCCTGGGCGGGCGCTAGAGAGAGTTGATGCCGTCGTTCTCCAATCTCCGTCGCGTGCCGTTCACGGCCCAACAGATGTTCGCCCTGGTATCCGACGTCGAGAACTACCCGCAATTCCTGCCGCTGTGCGAAAGTTTGACCGTGTTGTCACGGCGGACGGCAGGCGTGCAGACTATTCTCGACGCCCGAATGGGCGTCGGCTACAAAGCCATACGCGAAACCTTCACGTCGAAGGTGTCGTTGAGTCCGGCCGATGCGGTGGGCGGCTCGACTGAGCCGCCCACGATACTCGTCGAATATCTGGACGGCCCTTTCAAGCGATTGCAAAACCGTTGGCGTTTTTTGCCAGTGGACGGCGGTTGCGACATTGATTTTCACATCGACTACGAATTTCGCTCGCCCATGCTGGCGCTTCTGATGGGCGCCCTGTTCGACAAGGCCTTCCGGCAATTTGCGGGCGCATTTGAAGATCGTGCGCGCCAAGTTTATGGGCACGCTCACGTTGCGAGCGCCAGCCGGCCGTCAAGTGCTTGACTTCAAGGTGCGGCGGGCTTGATGTGCGCGACGCAACACAAGCCCGGCTGTCTGCAACGGCTGTTTCAAGGAGATCAAGGCTCGATGGCCAAGAAGCTGATTATCGTGATGGCCAACTCAGACCCGCGTAACGGCGAAGAGCTGGGTGCGCCCGTGTTCCAGGCGTCGGTCGCGGCCGCCATGGGCTATGCGGTCGAAGTCATGTGCACGGGCACGTCGGGACGGCTGCTGAAAAAAGGCGTTGCCGAAGGCTTGCGGCTCAAGGCCGGCGACAAGCAGACGATTTATGACATCATCAAGCAGGCCCATGAGGCGGGCGTGAAGTTCATCTGCTGCTCGCCCTCGCTCGATCTGTTCGATTTCCAAAAGTCGGACCTGATCCCCGAATGCGACCGCATTGTAGGCGGCGCTTATCTGATCGAGGCGGTCATGGAAGGCGATGCAAAAGTACTGACATACTAGGGTTGCGCTCGTATAATCCCGGGAGTTCCCTCGGGAACAGCGGCGCCCGCGAAGGGCCGCTACGTTAGCTTCATCAGACGCAACGGCCGTCACGGCCATAATCGATGGAGATCTACAATGACACGCCCGATCCGTATTGCCGCCCTGGCACTCGCAAGCGTTCTCGTTCCCCTTTCGATGGCCGCCACCGCCGAAGCCCGGGGTGGCAAAGAGCATTTTGTGCAGGATTACACTTTCAAGCAGCCCATGAACGGCTACTCGGGCCGTCAGGGGAACTATTATTGCGATTACGTCAAGCTCCCGAACCGCAAGTGCGACGCAAACGGCAACAACTGCAAGATCGTGAGCTGGACGTTGCGCCAAACCTGCTATTGAGGCCAGCGTGCTCGCGGCATCCGACATCGCAGTTCATAACGAAGGCCCCGGCTGAGCCGGGGCTTTTTTGTTGTCATTGTACGCTGAGACCTGCACCTTATATTGCATTGCACGCGCCTCCGTTCTTCACGGGATGTTTGAAGCTTTGAGGACAAGACCGATGGTGAATGCTGTCTCCGTCCGCACTAACAATTTGAAGCAGCCAGCCGTCGTGTCTGGGGGTCCGACAATCGCGTTGGCGCTGGGCGGCGGCGGTGCGCGGGGTATTGCGCACATCGCCATGCTCGAAGCTTTCGACGAACTGGGCCTCAAACCCAGGATCATTGCCGGCACGTCGATCGGCGCCATTTTTGGCGCGGCATATGCCTCAGGACTTTCGGCGCGTGAAATTCGCGCCCACACGGAAGAAGTGCTGACGGGCCGCTTTGATCTGGTGCGCGAATTGTTCGCGGCCCGTGCGCGAGGCCTGCCCAACGCGCGCAACTTTTTCAATGCGCGCGCCGCACTTCTCCAGCCCGACGTGCTTCTCGATATTCTGTTGCCGTCGCGTGTGGTGCGCGAATTTTCTCAGCTCGCTATTCCCCTCAAGATCATCGCAACCGACTTCTACGGTCTCGACATGGTGGTGTTGAGCGAAGGCCATTTGCGCCACGCCGTTGCCGCCAGCATGTGTCTGCCGGCAATTTTCCAGCCCGTCATTCACGAGGGCCGCGTATTGCTCGATGGCGGATTGACGAACCCGCTGCCCTACGACTTGGTGATGGACGACGCTGACATTACGGTTGCGATCGACGTCTCGGGCGCCCCTGTCCCGCAGGCGCATCGCGCCCATCCCTCCGTCACCGAAGCCTTGATGGGCAGCGCCTTTATATTTGAGCGCTCGATCATCCGCGAAAAACTGAAGGCATCCCAGCCCGATATCTACATCGAGGCCGGCACCAGTCATTTCCAGATTTTCGATGTCTTCAAGGTGCAGGAAATTCTGGCGGCATCGGCGCCTGCCAAGGAACGCTTGAAGGTCCAGCTTGCCCGCGTGCTCGACGCCCCGGAACTCGAGCCGCAGGACGTCGCTTTGCAAAGCCCCGTTGAAGTCATGACGTTTCCGGCGCCGTCAGAGTCTACGCTTCGATCAAAATCCAATCGGGTTCGCACAGCTATATTGCAACGCCTGAAACACGATCCCGACAAGACGAAGCGCTAGCGCCGGACCGAGAAAAAAGTTTTCAAGAGCTCGGCCGCGTCGCCTTCGCCGATGCCCGCGTAGACATCGGGAACATGATGGCACGTCGGGTGCGAAAACACGCGCGGCCCATGCGCGACGCCGCCGCTCTTGGGATCGCTCGCGCCATAGTAAAGCCGCCTGATGCGCGCGTTTGAGATGAGGCCGGCGCACATCGGGCAGGGTTCGAGCGTCACGTAGAGGTCGTGGCCGGTCAGCCGCTCGACGCCAAGTGCGGCACATGCGGTGCGAATGGCGAGCATTTCGGCGTGCGCGCTGGGGTCCTTGAGTTCGCGGGTGCGGTTGCCGGCCCGGGTGATGACGCGGCCGTTGAGATCGACAATAACGGCGCCAACGGGCACTTCGCCGCGCGCTGCGGCCTCGTGAGCTTGGGCCAGAGCCAACTCCATGTGGCCGGGCGCTCGTGGTGGTGTCATAAGGGCTGCTCACATAGTCCGGCCCATGCCGGACGTTCAACGTCGTCACGAAGGTTCTCATGCGCCCGCCCCGTCAACCTGGTCAACGTCCAAAACGCGGCAGCAATCGCGGCCCGAACACCGCTGATCGCGGCCCGGCGCGTACAAACCGGCCTGGGAAGCCGGACGCCAGACGGGACAAGTCGGGCGAGCGGCCGGGGACAACGGAGGAGCGGTCTTACAAGGCTCGTGACGGCAACCGCGGTGATGGCTTTGGCAAAGTGCGGCCCTATCCAACGCATAAACGAGATGGCGAGGGTCGCCCAGCCGACAGAGCCGAGAGAGCTGGCGACCGCGTAAAGCGCGACGGCCCGCAACGGAGCGATACCCAGCGGCCCCAGTCGCAGCGGCCTGAGTCGCAGCGACCTAGCCGCAGCGCCGGTCCAGGCAAACCATCGAGCGAGGCGAGATGGCGCAAGGACCGCGTCGGGCGTGCGCCGGGTCCGCGTCTCACGACGTCGAGTCCCCGCGCACAGGGAAGGTCAGGCGCGCGATCGGGCACCTCTGGGGTCGCTGAGAGCAGCCACTTGCGCACCCAGCCTCATTCTAAACCGCCGTCTCACCGTCCCCCGGCCAGCGACGCTAGCGAAGCGCCGGCCGCCGCCAGCGAACCGATGCGCATCGCCAAAGCCATGGCGCGCGCGGGGCTGTGTTCGCGCCGCGAAGCCGAGCGCTGGATCGAGGAGGGCCGCGTCGCCGTCAACGGCAAATTGTTGCGCACGCCCGCCTGCGAAGTTGGTCCCGACGATCGCGTGGTGGTCGATGGCAGGCCTCTGCCAGCATTGGAGCCGACGCGCTTATGGCGTTACTGCAAGCCCAAGGGGCTTGTCACGACGCACGCCGACCCGCAAGGCCGAGAAACCGTGTTCGAGCGGCTGCCGCCCGACATGCCGCGTGTCGTCTCGATCGGCCGCCTCGATTACAATACCGAGGGGCTCTTGCTTCTCACCAACGACGGCGAACTGGCGCGCCATCTGGAACTGCCGGCGACCGGCTGGCTCAGGCGCTACCGCGTCCGCGCGCACGGGCGCGTCACGCAAATCGAACTCGATAAGCTCAAAGACGGTATTGAAATCGAGGGCGTGCGCTACGGCGCCATCGAGGCAACCGTCGACAGTTTTCAAGGCGGCAACGTGTGGCTGACGATCGGCATTCGCGAAGGTAAGAACCGCGAAGTCCGCAAGGTGCTGTCGGTCTTCGGTCTCGACGTCAACCGGCTGATCCGGATTTCATTCGGGCCGTTCCAGTTGATGGATCTGGCGCCGGGCTCGGTTGAACTGGTGCGCCGGCATGTGCTCGCCGATCAGCTGGGCAGCGAACTGGCCCAGCAATTCGGGCTCGCTGGCGCCAACGAAGCCGAGGTTGAACGCCGTGCCAAACGCCCGGCGCGTCCGCCCGGCGAGCGTGATGGGCGCAAGCCTAAGTGAGATGACGTAAGCCGTAGTGAGAGCATAACTTTCTCGAATTCGCTCGGGCCTTGTTAGCTCCATATCATTGCCGCACTCTCAACGGCTTTCGGTCAAACTCCGCGGCTACGACAGCGCCACGTATGGGGCTGTTCCCGAGGAGAGTTGCAATGAAGATTTTGAGCGCCAGGCTGATTGACGGTGCCGCTGTAGTGGCGCTGCTCGGGAGCGCCGGCTTAGCCCACGCCGCCGATCTGGGTGGCGGACCACGCCAGCCGCCGCCTGAACCCTACGCCTATGTGTCGCCGCTTGATACGGCGCGATGGACGGGCGCCTACATCGGTTTGGGCTTCGGCTACGCCTCGGGTCAGACGAACGTCAGCGGCGACTCAGGTATTTTCAGTATCGATCAGACCGGTGGTGTGGGTGCCGTTTACGGCGGCTATAATTGGCAGCTTGGCAATCTGGTGATGGGCCTCGAAGCCGAGCTCGGCACCGGCAATTACGACGGCACCAGCGGAACGGGGGCCGGGCTCGTCAGTTCGCAGTTGAACACTCTGGCCACGGCGCGCGCACGGGCCGGTATCCTGTTGTCCCCCGCGTTCCTCGTCTATGCAACGGGTGGCTTCGCGTGGGGTGATATGGATTTTACGGCCAACTCGCTGACGCAATCGGAGTGGCTGCAGGGCTATCAGATCGGCGCGGGCACTGAACTCAACGTAGCCGGTCCGTGGACCTTGCGGCTCGAATATCTCTACACCGATCTCGACAGCCAGACACTCACGCACGGCGGCGTCACCAACACCTATGAACCTGATTTCCATACGGTACGCGCTGGCGTGTCGTTCAAGTTTTAGCTTATGCGGCGCGCTTTGACCGTTCCGTGCGGCGCTGCTTCTTGATCGCTGCGAGGTCGATGACGGTCGCCTGCGGGCGTCCAAACGTATCGTGTCCAGCCTTGACGGCCGGTACATGCGCTGCGTGAACGGCAACCTTGCCGGTTGTCGATTTGGCGTAGGCCTTGCTGATGCCTTTGGCCTTGGTCGCGGCTGAGTTGGGGGCACGTCCCCGTGGCTGATTGAGACGCGCAACGACCGCGAGCTGGCCGGCGAGATTGCGCGCGCTGGCCGTTGCGCGGACAGGCACGTCGTCTGCGACGTTTATGATCTGAGCTTGCGTTTGAGCCACGAGGTCGGCCGTGCTGAAGGCAAGGGCGCGGTCCATCTTTGCGTACTCGGTTTCAAACACACCAGTGGTGCGCAGGAGCGGCCAAGGCAGCGAACTGAGTTGTTGATTGAGCGGCACGACGACGTCGGCGGCCTTTTCATGACGGCTTGCAGGCGCGCCGACCAGCGCAGCCGCGATCGGCTCTGCTGGCGTCACAGCGCGCGGTTGCATCGAACCAGCACCAAGGAGACGGGCGGCCGTCTCGGGCGACAAAGACCGCAAATGAGCACCCGTTAGCTCGCGCTTTGGCTTTGCAACTTTGAATATTGATAGCATGCGCGACCAGAGGGATCGCTTCGCTTCCGACGCAGACATGTTTCCTCACCACAAAATCAGGCACCCCCCACAGGTCGCCTCGGAGATGAGTTTGCGCCCGCTTGGTTAAACTTGGACTAATGCCTGTCACGATTTTGCTCGCGCTCAGGATTTGTCGCCTGCGGTCAATTGGGAAGACTGTTCTTGTTGCACCTAATGCGTTGTTTCTGAAGATATTTTATCTTTGCCGTTGGCCCGCTGGTCACTGGGGAATAAGCCCTTTTCCCATCAGGCAGCTTTGCCACTGGCCAAATAAGCCACCTGTTCGCTGATCAAATGGTCGAGAAAGCCATCGAACGGCACTGTGAACGTGCTCATTCCACGCGGATCTTCCGTCCATTCCTGCAGTTTATCGGCAAACGTGGGGGGTAGATCCGCCGTGCCATCCAGCGTCAGCACGGTGTAGGCGAGTGCGTACTCGGTAAGCGTCAGGAATGGAATGTGCACGCGCTCCAAATGACCGTCTGGCGCCGTACGGCCTGCGTACGCAATGCTGCAGCAGTAGATGCGGCCGTAGGAAAAAGTGACGATCGCGCCGATGATGAGACGCGATGTTTCGAGGCCAGCGGCCGTGCGATAGGTCCAGCGTTGGCCGGCCGCGAACGGCAAGGCTTCGACGCCACCAATTGAACTCGCCATGATTGCCCTCTTATTTGCTGTGTACCCCTTGAACGCTGGGCGCTTCGCTTCAGTATGAAATTAAGAGGGCGACTTTCGGGCAGAAATACTGCATCAGCAACACGAAGAGTCACGGATTGGGTGACGGGATGGGCCAATCCGTAAGCAGTGATTGTTGTGCGTTCAACGCCGCCTGCGGGGCTGGCGTTTCGATTGCGATCGCTTGCAGGGCTTGGCGGGTGGAGGCGGGAACCACTTTCATCGGTCGGGCCAACTTTCGGCACGGCCGCTGCTGGGTTTGGCGCGTGTCGGGATCGCGAGCGAGCGCTGTACAGGCGGCTTCGAAGTTTTGTGTCGAAACACGATCAACGGGTCGCAACGACCCGGTTTCGATTGGATCGGACGGCATCGCCGCGAAGGCCGGCTCAAAGCGCGCACGCCCCGTCTCGGGGTGCGCAAATGCGACGTGTGAAATGAACGTCCAGAACCCAACGAAGTGCCAGAACACGGCGCCTGCAATAAAGCCCGCAGCGGCGGTGCGCGCGGAGGCGTTGAGGCCTTGCACGCGCAAGCGGGGCAAAATCGATTGAAGGGCCGATGGAATCATAGCGGCAGATTGCCGACCTTAGCCTGTGCGGCGCAAGTCCGGGCGGATCGAGTGGGGCGACATCGCGTAGATGTCCACAAGCATTGCGCCCGGCGCGGACCAGCCCCGGGCTCTCGACAAAGCGATCACTCGTCAGCCCATGGAATAACGCGCGGCATCGGCAGGGGTGAGCGCCGCTCGGGCATCGCCTTTTCGCGCGCCTGGGTCGTCTCAGCGCCAGCGCGCGATGACCGGGCCGGCGGCACGAACATTTTGCTCGCCTGACACAAGCGCTTTGAATTCTCGTTGGACCCGCAGGCGATGGGCTCACCCGTCTTGCTGAGGCAAATTCGAATCTCCTTCAGCCGATTGCCAGCGCCTCCGCACGACACAGCGATCATCTCGGGCTTCAAAGCGGGGTTCTTGCCGACGAACTCGCTGACGAGATCACCGGGCGCCACGAACTGCGATTCGAACGGATTGACGAAGCGCTCGGGTATTTTAATTTCAACGAATTCTTTGCGGATGAACTCGAAGTACGCGAACGGCGCCAGGCCCGAACACGTGCCATGCTTGCGGTATTCGTGAATGATCAGTTTTTTGCTCGGCATGACATCAAACACGCGATCAATGACCTGCTCAGGTATGAACGAGCTGCCCGTGCGCATACAGTTCTCGGGGTAGCCACGCTGATACTGCGGCCACAGACCGTGCACGATAAACGAGTAGCGCTTGCCGTCTTGACGGTTGCACTGCATGCCGTCATCGGCACCGGCGTCGCTGGCGCAATGCGTCGGACTCCAAGACAGCACGAGCGCGTAATAGTCGAAGTCGCCGGCCGTGTTACGACGGAAGGCCGGCTCGGCTCCGCGATTTCGACGGTCGTCGTAATTGCTTCTGATGCCGTTGCTGTTGCTGTCGCTGTCGCGCCGATCGTTTCGAGGATTGCGATCGTCGTTGTCGTAACTGCGCTGGGCAATGGCATCGACTGGCTGCAAAGCAGTTTGCAACCCGAAGATCGTCAGCAACAAACAGGCAAAACGTCCAGTCATTCGAGCGCAACTCCAAAATTCAACGACGGGTAGCTCCCCGCGCGGAGCGGCACCATAGCGATCACACACGGCATCGCAACGGCCAGCGAACCTCCGGCCGGATTATATGTTGTTTATCTGCTTAGCGTGAGCGTCTCATCAAGGCGACGTGCAATGCGACCGCAGCGGCGTTCGAGACGTTGAGGCTGGCAAGCGTCCCGGCGGTCGCCACGCTGACGAGCCGGGTGCAGGTTTCGGCCGTCAACTGGCGCAGGCCTTTGCCCTCCGCGCCCATGACAATGGCGACGGGCCCCATGAAGGTTTCGTCCTCGATGTGCGCGGGTGCCTCGCTGTCGAGACCAAGGAGCACGGTTCCTTGATCTTTAAGATCGGTCAGCGCTTTGGCCAAATTCTGCACCATCGCGATGGGCACCCACTCGAGCGCGCCTGATGCTGATTTGGCGAGCGTGCCGTTGAGCGGCGGGCTGTGCCGACGCGTCATCACCACGCCCGAGGCTCCAAAGGCTGCAGCCGAACGCAGAATGGCGCCCGCATTGTGCGGATCGGTCACCTGGTCGAGAACGATCAGCGGGCCGCCCGTCGTGGCGCGTTCGATCAAGTCTTGGAGTTCGGGTTCGTCCAACGGCTCGCATTCGAGCATCACACCCTGGTGCACGGTGTCGCTGCCGAGCAAATTATCGAGATCGCGCGGCGATACGCGCTCGACGGCCAACCCGCGAGCCGTGATGGCATCCTGCAGCCGCCGCTCGGCATTTTCAGTCGCCAGCAACTTGATGATCTGGCGCGCCTGATTACCGAGCGCCGCCTCGACGGGATGCACGCCAAACAGTTGCACTGGCCCGTCGTCTAAAAACACTGGAGGCGGTGGACGGCCCGCTGCACGACCAGGCGGCCGTCCGCCCCGAAAGGGCTTGAAAGGTTTTGGAAAAGGTCGCTTGTCGTTGCCGGGCGGCGTCATGAAGGGTGCAATGGCGTTAACAATTTGAAGAACGAGCAGGCGCGCCGGGCTGGCATTGGGGCGTGCAATCCCGGGAGCGCTGCTTCTAGACTGAAAACCTGAGCTTTTCCAATTGACATAACAGCGCCCGCTCACCATAACGGCGCGTCTCGCCGGGCTGCCCTGTTTTGGGGTGCCTAGAGCCTTTGCGTCAGCCACGCGAGGGCCCACGCGAGGGATCGACGCGTGGAGAGGTGCCCGAGTGGCTAAAGGGGGCAGACTGTAAATCTGCTGGCTTCGGCCTACGCTGGTTCGAAACCAGCCCTCTCCACCAGTCCTTCCGCTGGTTCCTCATCTTGATCTCCGCTCAATCGACCCTAGGTGAAGGGTTCGATTCGATCGTTTGGGCTTGAGGAAGTTGACAGCCATGACGTTGCGTTTTTTTGTCGGCCTGATGGCTGTGGCGATGTTTTCGGCGCCAGTTCTGGCTGACGAATTCAGCATGTACGGCGTCTGGGGCCAAGGCTCGCAGCCGCGCACAAAAGATTACTCGAATTTCTCCGTGAGGCCCGGTCCGCAGGCGCTGGGCGTTCCGGTGCCCAAGCGTCCGCGCGCGGTCATCCAACTTGCGCAAGGTGGGGCACGCCCGCCTATTGAGCCAGAAGCTCCGGGCATTATACCGTTTGACGCCGATTATGCGGTTGGTGATGTCGTCATTGATACGTCTGCGCGCACGCTCTATGTCTTGGTCGCGGAAAAACAGGCTTACGCCTATCCCATCGCCGTGGGGAAGGCCGGTTTCACCTGGACGGGAACGGAAACGGTGTCCAAGGTCGTCGACTGGCCGGATTGGTTGCCGCCCGAAGAGATGCGCGACCGCAAGCCCTCCCTGCCCATCCGCATGACCGGGGGCGTCAAGAATCCGCTCGGCGCAAAGGCAATCTATCTCGGCAATACGCTCTATCGGATTCACGGCACCAACGAAGCCGAGTCCATTGGCGAAGCGGCGTCTTCGGGTTGTTTCCGGATGCTCAACGCGCACGTCGTGCATCTTGCGAGCTTGGTCAATACCGGCACCGTCGTCCACGTTCTGAAGCGGCTGCCAGCGGGCGGCAGCGATACCACCGGCACGGCCGCACCCCAAGCGCGCAACCAAACGTGAGACTTCATTCGTGGCGGGAGTGAACAATTTGCGGTCAACTCCAGCGGCGGTTGCTCCACATCCATTGCTCGGGACATTCGCGGATCCATTCTTCGAACTGCTGCTGCATGCGCGTCATAATCCAGCGCACGTCGTCTGAATGATTGGCGCTGCGGGGAACACGCAGCTCTTTGATGTCGATTTCAAACCGGCTCGACGTTCCGATCCGGCGGCAGCGCGACATCCAGATACGCGAGCCGACGCGCCGCGCAATCATGGCGGCGATGGCTTGCGTTTTCGCATCGCGGCCGAAGAAAGGAACCTCGATCCCGGTTCGGTCGAAGAGATCGCACACCAGACCGAGCCTTCCGCCGCGGCGCACGAAATCGGTCAGGATGCGAGCCGTTCGCTGATGCTCGCTGTGGTCGCCTTCGACGATGCCGCGGCCAAACAGGCCGCCCGGATAGAGGTCGCGCCGCTGATCGCGTAAGTATTGATCGACATAGGGGTTGTTGACCGAGCGGTAGACGGCGGCGGGGTTGGCGCCCGCGACGACGAACGGCCAGATCGACAATTCATAATTGCCCATGTGCAGTGAGACACCGACTGCGGGACCGAGCTTGTCCTTGTAGCGCGCGAAAACCGGACCGGCGATGCGCACTCGGTCGGGATCTTTGATGAGCCGGTCGATCTGCATGGTCTCGGCCATGACCCGGCCGAGATTGCGCCAATGCGCGGTGCAGACTGCGCGCCGCTCGGCGTCGGTTTTCTCTGGAAAGGCGATGGCGAGGTTATCGAGCGCGCGGGCCTGCCGCTTGGGATTGATCAGCGGTGCCAGACGGGCCCAGGCACTGGCCGAGATTGATGTTGCGGTGTCGAGCGGAAACAGGCGCACAAACCCCGCCAGACCTCGCAGGGCCACGTATTCGAGGCGGAATTGCAGGTCGCGCAGGAATGAAGGGGTGTTCGATGTCATGAGGCGGTAAGCGGACTTTCAGTTCGGCGGACCGTTCGTTGTCCTCCTCGCTACACCAATTCGCCTGGTTGCATAAGAGCTGGCTGCATGAGGGTCGGTGTCGCGTGCAACGGCTGAATGCCCTCGCGCAAGAGAATGCGCCGCAGCGGACCTAACGCCTGCAAGGCGTAGAGGCCGGCCCCGCGGGCCAACTGAACCGGTAGGAAATCTGTAATAAGCGATCGGTTGAGCAAGTCGATGCTCCAGATGCGCGACGTGATATCTGCGTTTCGGGATTGTGCAAATGAGTTCAGGACTGAAGGACCGCCGATATCGGCTCCGTCCTTAAGTGCTGTTGCAACGCAATCTGCCAAAGTGGCGGCATCGCGCAGCCCGAGGTTCAAGCCTTGGGCTCCGATCGGGGGGATGACGTGGGCAGCTTCGCCAATCAAGGCGACGCGGTTTTGCGCAAAGTTCAGAGCCGTCAATCCGGATAACGGGAACTGCTGACGGGCCGTCACTGTGCGAATACTGCCGAGCAGGCCCTGCAGGCGGTCTTCGATGGCTGCAATGATCGCGGGATCGTCGAGGGCGATGAGGCGCTGGGCCTCGGCCGGCGTCTCGACCCAGACGAGGCTCGAGGCATTGCCGAGTAACGGCACGACAGTAAAAGGTCCGGCCGATCGGTGAAATTCCGTCGAGATGTTGCGGTGCGGACGGGTGTGTTCGAAGGTGCAAACGACGGCGCTTTGCGGATAATCCCAAGTTCGGGTCCCAATGCCGGCAGCGGCGCGGCATCGCGATGAGCGGCCATCGGCGGCCGCCACAAGTGTTGCCGTGAGGGTGCGGCCTTCCCGCGTGCGAGCTTCGACGCCGAGCGGGCCACAGTGCACGGTTGCAACGCCGGCCGTATCGATGACATCAATGCCGCTTGCCCGATCGCGTGCGGCGCGCGTGAGCGCGGCGACGAGGCTGGCGTTCGAGACGTTATATCCGAAGGCCTCGAGCCCGGCCTCGCGGGACGTGAAGACGACTTCGGGCGCTTTGATGAGGCGCTGTGTATCATCGATAATCCGGATGGCGGTGAGCGGTGCGCTGGTGGCGGCCAGTGGGCTGTTACCGCTGTTCCAGACGCCGATATTTCGCAAAAGCTCGATCGAGCCGCCAAATAGGGCGGCCGTGCGCCGGTCTGAATTGGGCGCATGGGCGGGGGCCGCTAGGGTGACGCGCACCCCCTTCCGGGCACACGCGAGCGCGGTCGCAAGGCCTGCCGGTCCTGCTCCGACAACGAGTAACGAGCTTTGCTCAGACGGCATTAGAGCACTCGGGGGTCTTGGCAACGCGACAAGCGTATGCTCGTTGGGTATTATCATAAGGGGTTGTCCAAGCACAATTTATAGCGCCCGCGGGTGTCGCCTACGGGCGGCGCAGGCCGGACCATGGCGTTCGCACGCTATGGATGCCCCGTTCTGCGACCTTTGGGGCTATCTGTTGCACGTTTGACACATTGCACCGCAACCACAGTGGAGGGAAGAAACGTTCATCCGGGCTTAACCGAGGCGAGATCACTGTTGTTTCGCGGGCTTGGGATGGGCATCTTCCGACTCGTTGCGATGTTCGGGAACGTAGGGCGCTTACCGGCATCGATTGATATGTGATTGCGGGGACGGCATTGAAATGCGTTTGAATAAGTTTCTAGGTCTGGGACTGTTGTTGGCATTGGCCAATACGTCAGCTCTCGGATTTCAAGAACAGGGCACGACAGTCCCCGCCACCCAGGCTGCGCCGGTATCGCCCGATGCTGGCTTAGCGCCTGACCTTGCGGGTCAATCGCCGTCTGCCGGCACGGAAGTTCGAATTCCCGGTCTTGGCCGCCTTGGCGTCTTGCCGAAAATGGACTTCGGTCTCGAGCTCCTGTACGGGGCCAGCGAACCCAAGCCCGCCGATGAAGATCAGGCCCCTGCCGACGACATAACCATCCGCGGAACGATCAAGCATCCGTTCTGATGCGAGGCAGCTCGCTCAGGCGCGAGGCCGTCTCGATACCACTAGCCAACTCGACCAGGGAGCGCCTGCAAGCGCTCCCTTTAGTATTTTGGGCTTTGTTGTCGCGCCGGTTTGCTTTACGGGGCGTAGTGTTGGGCTTAGCCTCTTGCCGGCCACACTTGCGGATTGTCGCGCGATGCCATTTGCCGCCGCTCTCGTTCACATCTTTACCGCGCTCGGCGTGGTCTGCGCGCTGTTCGCCGCCCTCGCCATTCCTAATGGCGATTGGGTTGGACTGTTTTTCTGGCTTGGGCTTGCTCTGTTTGTCGACGGCATCGACGGCACCTTCGCGCGCATGGTCGATGTGGAAACGAGCCTGCCGCGGTTTTCGGGCGAAACACTCGATCTCGTCATCGACTATGTGACCTACGTCTTCGTGCCGGTCCTGGCTCTTTTGGCCGCTGGCCATCTCACCGGCACGCTGGGTCAGGTTCTCGCCGCCGGCATCTTGCTGTCGTCGCTGTTTCACTTCTCCGACAATGGCAGCAAGGACGAGGAAAAAAGCTTCGTTGGCTTTCCCGCCATCTGGAACGTCGTTGCATTTTATATCTTCGTGTTCGACCCCGATTGGCAGGTTTCGGCCGCCATCATCGCCGTCTGCACGCTGCTGACCTTTGTGCCGTGGCGCTGGGTTCACCCCTTGCGTGTGGTGCGCATGCGCCCCGTCACGCTCGCGGTCACCATAATCTGGTCTATGGCGGCCGCGCTCGCCATAGCGCAGGGCCTGACGACATCAAGTTTCGCCATTAAGGCGGCGCTGCTGGGCGCGGCGATCTATGCTGTCGGATTAGCCCTGTGGCGGCGCGGCTGATTGCTGGAAATCGTTTTCGCGATTAGGCGTCCGCCGGCACTGCGACTAGGCGCCGGCTGATACTGTGATCGGGCAAAAGCGCAGCGACGGCTTCTTTGCAACCATTTCGATTGCCGTGCGGACCCCTGCTGGCTTCACGGGTGGCTTGCCATTAACCGGAAACAGCATCGCCAGCAAAGCCAGTCCTACGATGAAATTCATCGTCTTGAGAGCCGGGGATGAAGGGATTTGCGTCACTGCAATGGCTCGCTGGTTTTAGGATCGCTTGCTCTCGTGTCGTATGGATTGATAGCGCCGCGCCGCCGCGCCCGCAGTTCCAGGGGGAACAAGCAAGATGCGATCAGCGGATTTCAAACGCTCGGCCGGGACTGTCAAAATGCGAGCGGCTGCGCTAACCTCGCGCGGCGCATCGACGGAATTAAAGAGCGAACAAAACCCGTGACCGAATCGCCGCGACCTGCTGCCAACCGCTGGAAACGCTTTTCCGATTGGGACGAGCGGCCCCTGCGGCTCGACAAGTTCGCCGCCGAAGACGCCGCTCATGGTTTTTCGGCGTTCAACAGTCCCTATGATCCGGCACCTGGCCTTGTGATTGCCTCGGGCGGCGTCGCATCGATGGACGGTTGCGCAGCCAGTGCCTTCGACATGATCGATACCTTCATTGCGCGCTATCACATCGATCCCGAGATGGCGCCGCAAGCCATGGCGATGCCATCGCTCGAGGTCGCGCGTATGCTGGTCGATATGAATGTGCCGCGCACCACGCTGGTGCGGCTCGCGCATGGCATGACGCCCGCCAAACTCGCCGAGGTCGTGTCGCATCTATCGGCGATCGAGATTGCATTCGCCTACAGTAAAATGCGCGCCCGCAAGACGCCGGGTAATCAGGCGCACGTCACCAACGCCAAAGACGATCCATTGCAAATGGCTGCCGACGCGGCGACCGCGGTCGCGTTTGGATTCGATGAAATAGAAACCACCATGCGGGTGGCGCGCAATGCGTGGTCGAACGCTTTGGCGTGTGCAGTCGGGGCCTGTGTCGGCCGCTGGGGCACGCTGTTTCAATGCTCGAGCGAAGAGGCCGAAGAGCTGCGCATCGGCATGGCCGGATTTACGTCCTACGCAGAAACGGTCTCTGTCTACGGCACCGAGAAAAGCTTCATCGATGGCGACGACACGCCGTGGTCTAAAGCGTTTCTGGCAGCAGCGTACGCCTCGCGCGGCATCAAGATGCGCTGTACGTCGGGTGCTGGCTCGGAACTGCTGATGGGGTTTCACGAAAAGAAGTCGTTGCTTTATCTCGAAGCGCGCTGCCTTTGCCTGCAACGGGCCATGGGCGTACAGGGCACGCAAAACGGCGGCATTGATGGTGCGCCGGTCACCTGCACGGTTCCCGGCGGCATGCGCGAACTGATGGCTGAAAACCTGATTGCCGTCTGGCTCGATCTCGAATGTGCCTCTGGCAATGACGCACGGCCGACTGAATCTGAAATCCGGGTCGGGGCCAAAATACTGCCGTTTCTCATCGCAGGTTCCGACCTCATCTGCTCGGGCTTCGGTTCGATCTTGAAGTACGACAACTCGTTCAACGCCTCGCTGTTGAATGGCGAGGAGATGGAAGACTACCTGGTTTTGCAACGCGACTTCGAAGCCGACGGCGGCTTGACCCCGGTTGACGAAACGCGCGTCCTCGAATTGCGGCGGCGGGCTGTGGACGCCATCAGCGCCGTTTTCGAAGATCTGGATCTGGCGCATCCAACGGCTGCCATGAAGGCAAGTGTCGTCGCGGCCTCGGGCTCGGATGAAACCGACAGCTTTTCGCCGCGCGATGTGGGCCTGATCAGCGAGGCCATCGAGGCGCGACAGATCACAGTCATCGATGTCATCAAGGCGCTGGCCAAACGCGGCTTTGAAGAGGAAGCGCAAAATCTTCTGCAACTGGTGCGGCTGCGGATTTCCGGCGATTACTTGCAAACGTCGGCGCTAGTGCGTGGCGGCCGGGTGCTCAGCGCCATCAACGACGCCAATGATTATCTGGGTCCTGGCAGCGGCTATCGGGTCGACGAAGCGCGGCGTCGGGAACTGGGCAACATTCGCGATGTGCTGACACGCGACGAAGTTCTGCGCACTGAAAGCCTGCACAAGGCGGCTGAATCAAAGCGCATAAGCTACGCGGTCATGGGGCCCGCCACGGTCGGCACGGACCCGCGTGAAGTCGTCATCGGGGTCAGCCCCGCTTTCGGGCTGAAGCTCTTTCAAACCGTCGCCGGCCATCCCCTGTCGAGTATCCTGCGCGAGCTCACTGATGGCATCGTGCAAAACGGCGGGCGGCCGCGCATCGTGCGCATGTGGCATACGGCCGATACATCGTTCTTAGGGTTGAGCGCCGCGCGGCTTTCCGGCTCGGGCATCGGCATCGGCATCCAGGCCAAGGGCACCGCTGTGATCCATCACAAGGATCGCCTGCCGCATAACAATCTCGAGTTGTTCTCCAATTCACCCATCACAACGCTCGACCATTACCGGCGCATGGGTGCCAACGCCGCCGCCTATGCAGCGGGCGAGCGGCCGGAACCGGTTGTGGTGCCGACGCGCGGCGAGGCCATGGGCGCCCGCTTTCACGCGCGCGTGTCGCTCATCTACGCAATCGAAACCGAAATGACGATCGAAGGCGGCGCCCCCGAGAATATCGGCATCGCCTTGCTGGAGGCTTGCCTATGACTGGCGACCCCCTCGGCGTGTCAGACTATCCGCTGGCCGAAAATCGCCCCGATCTCGTGCGCGGTAAGCGCGGAAAGCCGTTGCAGGACATAACGCTCGCCGCGGTTATCGACGGCGATGTCACACTCGACGACTTGGGGATAACGGGAGAAGCCCTGTTACAGCAGGCGCAAATCGCGCGCGCAGCCGGCCGCCCGACGCTCGCGCAAAACTTCGAGCGGGCGGCTGAACTCGTCGGCGTGCCGCAAGAGGCGATCATGCGGATCTACGAGCTGTTGCGGCCGGGCCGCGCGCAATCCAAAGCCCAACTGATCGCCGCGGCGGACGAGTTGCGCGCCACCTACGCCGCGACGCGCATGGCCGCTTTCGTGGAAGAGGCGGCCGAAATCTATGAACGGCGCGGGCTGTTCAAAGCGCGCTTCTGATTAATCGTCACGACGCCCAAACAGACGCTTAAAACAAGAGAAAAAGAACCTATGAGCTGGAAGACATCGTTTCGTTCGATCTACTATGACGGCGCACCCGAGCCGGCCGATCCCGATCTTGATCCCAAGCACACGGCACTGCTGATCATCGACGTGCAGAACACTTACCTCGAACGGCCCGATCGCGCCACGCTCAAGCCCGATGAGCAGCGCCGCTACGATGCGTGGACACCATTTCACGAACGCATGCACGGCGTCGTCATCCCGCGCACAGCCGATCTTTTGGCGCGCGCCCGCGAAGCCGGCATCGAGTGTTTGTTTGCGCGCATCGCCTGTCACACGGCCGATGGCCGCGACCGCTCGCTCAGTCAGAAGATGCCGGGCTGGAACAATCTGTTGCTGCCGAAAGCGGGATTGCCCTCTCAGATCATCCCGCAACTAGCACCCCAGGGCGACGAGATCGAGGTCACCAAAACGACAGACAGCGCCTTGACCGGCACCAATCTGCGGCTGATCTTGACCAATCTTGGCATCAAGACCGTGATCTGCTGCGGGATCTTTACGGATCAGTGCGTGTCCTCGACGGTCAGAAGTTTGGCCGATGAAAGCTTCGCGGTTCTCATTATCGAGGATTGCTGCGCTGCGGGATCAGACGAACTGCACCGCAAAGAGCTAGAAATCATGAACATGATTTACGGCCACGTCTTATCGAGCGCCGAATTATTGGCGCTTATGAAAGCCTAGTGCCCCGGCGTAACCAGTTTATCGTTTTCGAATGTTGGACGCCATGCCTGCTAACTAAACTCTTGAGCCCGCTTGCGTTCGCGTCCGACCCAGACCATCATGCACGGTGATGAGCCACGGGGGTGGTTCGTTCAATCCGCGGGCCATGGCACGTCAGTGCTCCTGGCCCGATCCAATTCGACGAGGGGAGATCGCAACGTGAGCCAGACGACAGCAAGCGCAGTAGCCGCGCCCGAGAGCTACGATATTGCCAACGACAAGAGCGTCGAAAAACTGCACAAAAATGCCATCGGACTTGTCGGTGTGCTGTTCTTGACTGTGACTGGTGCTGCGCCCATGTCGGCCATGCTAGGCAACGTGCCGTTCGGGGCCTACGCGGGCAACGGTCAATACATGCCGGCGGCCTTTCTGCTGGCGACGATCGTGTTGACCATCTTCTCGGTCGGATACGCTGCGATGGCGAGCCGCGTCTCGTCGGTCGGCGGCTTCTACTCGTTCATCAGTCAAGGCCTTGGCCGCGATGCGGGCATGGCAGCCGGCATCACGTCACTGTTTTCCTACAGCGTTTTCGAAGCGTCGCTTTATGGGCTGTTCGCGTTCTTCGCCAACACACTGCTCATGACGTACACGGGTATGAACATTCCGTGGATCTATCTCGCGCTTTTCTGCGTGGTGATGGCCGGTATCTTCAGTTACTTCGACGTTCAGATTTCGGCCGCCGTTCTGGGTCTCGCGCTCATTCTTGAAGTGGTCATGCTGACAATCTTCAACGTTGGCGTCATGACAGCGGCAAGCGGTACGAACTTTGACCTCGAGTCGCTCAACATTATGAACGTCTTGACTTCGGTCGACGCTAAGAAAGTCGGCGATGTCGAGATTGCGGCTGGTGCCGCGGCCGTCGGCGTCTTCATGGCGTTCTGGTCGTGGGTTGGCTTCGAAATGGCCCCCAATTACGCGGAAGAATCTCGCGATCCAAAACACATCATCCCAAAGTCTCTGTACCTTTCGGTGATCGGTCTCGGACTGTTCTACATCTGGACGAGCTGGTGCGCTGTTTCAGCCTATCCGACCCCCGACGACATGGTCGCTAAAGCGACGAAAGACGCGGGCAACTTCTTCCTGACGCCAGTTGGCACGTTTGTTGGACCGTGGGCAGCCACGCTGATGAACGTTCTCATTCTGACGAGTTCGTTTGCGTGCGGAATGGCGTTTCACAACACAGCGGCACGCTATCTGTATTCGCTAGGCCGCGAGGGAGCGCTGCCGTCATTCCTTGGCAACACCCACGATACCTACAAGAGCCCCCACGTCGCTTCGTCCGTTCAGTCGGTTCTGGCGGCTACTTGGCTCGGTGGCTTTGCGATGTTCATGGGAACCGATGACCCCAACGCGCAAGCCTATGTTGGCGTTTACACGATGCTGGCCGTTCTGGGCACGATGCTGCTTCTCATTCTGCAGGCTATCGTCTCGATTGCGATCATCGTTTATTTCGCCAAACACGGCGGCGGCAGCTTCTTGACCACGGTGCTGGCACCGGCAGTCGCTTTCGTTGCCCAAGCTGTGCTGGTTTATCTGCTGATCGACAATCTGCCGACGCTTGGCGGGACCAGTTGGTTTGTGACGAACATTCCCCTGATGGCGCTCGGCATCATTGTGCTGGGCTTCGTCTGGGGCTTGGCGCTGCGTGTGTTGTCACCCGACGCACACGCGCGTATCGGCCGGTTGGTTTATAACGCCTAAAGCAGCATGAAAGTATGAAGCGACAAGCGGGTGCTGCAAACATTGTAGCGCCCGCTTTCGTTAGTGGCTCTTGTTTGGTAGAGAACTTCGCAAAAACTAAAACGGCTTGGGGAGGACACTATGCTGACTTCG
>JANNUW010000103.1:0-3688 GCA_031414095.1 Hyphomicrobium sp.
CCTGCCGCAGCAAGCGAGCCTGACACTCAACGCCAGCCCCGCTGTCGATGGTGACTATGTTGTCGCGCCGTTCCCGTCGGGTGATATTCTGGCGCTCAAGGTTGCAGACGGCACCACGGTGTGGACCGAAAATCTGGCGCGCGCACGCACGACTTCGCAAATGACGTCGCTCAGCGACGCGGCTCGTCCCGCCATTGATGCGGGCGTCGCCTTTGCCATCGGCCATGGCGGCCGCATGGTTGCGACGCAATTGAAAACCGGCGAGCGGCTTTGGTCGCTGAATGTGCCCGGTACGCAGACGCCGTGGGTCGCGGGTGATAGCGTTTTTGTCGTCGATACGACTGGCCAGTTGATGGCCATTGCGCGTCAGGATGGACGCGTGCGGTGGACGGCCAAGATGCCCGGCGGCAATACGTGGTCGGGTCCGACACTGGCGAGTGGTATGCTGTGGCTGGCGTCCAACAAAGGTCAGCTTGTGGGCGTTGAAGCGGCCACCGGTCGCGTCGCTAGCCAAGTCAGCATCGGCGAGCCGGTCTACATTGCGCCTGTCGTAGCTGCCGGCAAGATGTTCGTCCTCACGGATAATGCCAAGCTCATCGCGATGAACTGAGGCGAGGTCACGTTGCGCCCGGTGGCCTCAGGCCACGTTGCGCCAAGTGCCGTCTGCATTGCGGCATGCGGTCCCGCGCATGGCTTCCGATTTGCCATCTATGAAAATCTTATGCGTGTACTGGCGGCAGTAGCCGCCGCTCTGGCGGTAGGGTTCCTCCGGCGTGATCTCGCCCCCGCGGCCGGTATTTGGATTGCGCCAAGCAACCGGTTTGCCGGTGCGGCCGTTTTCGAAGGCGTCGCGTTCTGCGCGGTCAGCGAGCAGGCGGTCGCGCTCGTCGAGACCCTTGCCGATGACATTACCGGCAAGTCCACCGGCCATGGCGCCGACGGCTGCGCCCACCCATTTGCCTTTGCCTTTTCCAACCTGGCTGCCGAGCAGTCCGCCGCCGACGGCGCCAAGCACCGTGCCGCCGGTCTCATTTGTCAGGCCGCTGGTGCCGTTGGTGGAACTGCAGGCGGCGAGCACGGCACTCGCTGCGAGGGCCAGGAACGTCGATTGGATTTTCATGAAGGGTGCTCCTTTGCATCATTCGGTTGTTTGAACGGGCGCTCGTCAGCGCTGATAACTCGGCCGCAGTTGCGGCACGAACAGCTCGGTTCCCGGCGTCAGCGAGAGGCTGCGCAGGGTGTTGTGATCCAGGAGAATCGACATCGGAACGTCGTAGCGCCGCGCGATGCTGATCAGCGTCTCACCCTCTGCGACGACGATTGTTCGCCCGGGTCCCTGCGAGGTGGCGCTGCGCGCCGCGACAGGTCCGCCCAAGCGCGCGTGGGGTTGGGCTGCCGGGCGGGAAGAGAACGCGGGCATCGAGGCAGTGCTTGGCATTGAAACGCTGCATCCCGCCACAGCGGCCGCTAAAAATAATGCGGCCGCGACCGCCGTGAGCGGCCGAAAAGTTTGGCGGTAGAAGAGATTCCGACGCATGACAAACACCCAACGCAACGACAAGCTTTGCAGGTTTTGAGCAAAGCGCGGGCGTGGTTAACCGTGCGTTAAAAAGGACGGCGCGGGAGGCCTTGAGGAACAGCGAAATAGTTTTGTAAAAAGCGGTGGCAATCAGTCGATCATGGTCAGGAATTCTTGCCGCGTGATGGAGTTGTCGCGGAATACGCCAAGCATCCGGCTGGTGACCAGATCGGTCCCGGGCTTCATAACGCCCCGTGTCGTCATGCAGTGGTGCTCGGCCTTGATAACGACGCCGACGCCTTGCGGTCTAAGGACTTCGTTGATGACATTGGCGATCTGTGCCGTCATCTTTTCCTGGATCTGCATGCGCTTGGCATAGGCTTCGACAACGCGCGCCAGTTTCGAGATGCCCACGACGCGGCCGTTGGGAATATACGCGACCCAGGCATGACCGACGATCGGCGCCATGTGATGTTCGCAATGACTTTCAAAGCGGATTTTGCGCAGCACGATCATTTCATCATAGCCTTCGGTCTCTTCGAAGGTCTTGTGCAGGATCGATTCAGGATCGGCGTCGTAGCCCTTGAAGTATTCCTCATAAGCACGCACCACGCGCGCCGGCGTTTCGATCAAGCCGTCGCGTTGCGGATTTTCGCCAGCCCACCTGATGAGCGTGCGGACGGCCGCCTCGGCGTCATCGCGCGAAGGCCGATCGGCCTGCTCGGCGCCCGAGATTGATAGGATCGTTTCGGCGGCAGGTTTGACGATTTTCGATTTCATGATCGCGTTTGCTGGTCCTGATGGATGGCGGTGCTCATCGCAGTACGGGGCGGCTTGCTGAGTGGATCGTCGCAGCACTGACGGGAGGTTTCGCGGGCAAGCATACTCCGCTTGAGCGTCACCCGTAAAATGTACAATGCGTAACAGGCTCAGATAGTGTTAAAATTCAGGCTTTCCGGGTGCGGCCGTGAGGGTTTGCGAGGGGGATGGACAGGCCGTAATCGCCCCCCTATAAGACCCAAGCTTCGCGCCGGCAATCGCTGGTCTTCGGGGTCAATGCCTAGGTAGCTCAGTTGGTAGAGCATGCGATTGAAAATCGCAGTGTCGCTGGTTCGATTCCGGCCCTGGGCACCATTGCCCCTTTTTTGCGACACACGCCAGTTGACGCCGCGATTCGCCACGCCCCGCGTTGGCGGTCCAAACTCATCCCTGCGTCGTTGCCGAGCGTTTGCTTATTTTTCAGAGTGTTAAGCGTCACCCCCGTGTCAAACCCTTGGTCTCCAGTTCGGCCAAGTACTCTTTCCACTTCTTGTCTTTCTGCAGGCCGAGCATGTGGAGGTAGGTCCAGGTGAATAGACCCGTGTCGTGACCGTCGTCGAAGACGATGCGGACGGCGTAATTGCCGACGGGCTTCAGGTCCTTGATCTTGACGTTGCGCTTGCCGCCGACCGTTACGCGCTGGTCCTTGGAGTGGCCCTGGACTTCGGCCGATGGGCTCATGACCCGCAACATTTCGGCCGGCAAGTCGCAGACGTCGCCATTGGCAAAGCTCACGACCAGAGCATCGCGCGCGTCGCTCACCTCCAACCCGGGCGGCTTCATGCCTTTACCCAGCGACGATTGCAACTCGCCCCACACGCTGGTGGCCAGATCGCGGAAGATGCTCGCGTGCGGGCCTTTGGGGTCTTTCATGGTCACCGGCGTGCCAGCATCGGAGTTGGTCCGGATATCGATGTGCAACGGAACTTCGCCCAGGAACGGGACCTTGAGGCGCTCGGCGTCGGCGCGTGCGCCGCCGTGGCCGAAGATATCGGAGCGGTCCCCGCATTTGGGGCACACGAAGTAGCTCATGTTTTCGACAATGCCGAGCACCGGCACGTTGACTTTGCGGAACATGGCAAGGCCCTTGCGCGCGTCGATCAGAGCGAGGTCTTGGGGCGTTGAAACGATGACGGCGCCTGCAATTGGCGCCTGTTGGGCCATCGTCAGCTGCACATCGCCGGTGCCCGGCGGCATGTCGATCAACAGCACATCGAGGTCGCCCCACATCACGTCGCGCAGCATCTGATTGAGGGCTTGAACGACCATCGGGCCACGCCAGACGATAGGCGTCTCTTCCTCGACCATGAAGCCCATGGACATGACTTTGATGCCATGCGCCTCGTGGGG
>JANNUW010000104.1:0-25904 GCA_031414095.1 Hyphomicrobium sp.
ATCAACGCGACTGCTGCCTGGCTGCTGGCGCTGTACGTGGCTGTTGCCGACGACACGGGTGCTGCCCGCACCAAACTGACCGGCACCATTCAAAACGACATCATCAAGGAATATCTGTCGCGCGGTACCTACGTTTTTCCGCCAGAGCCCTCGTTGCGACTGATCAAGGACACGATCGTTTTTTCATGGACGGCGGTGCCGAAGTGGAATCCGACGAACGTGTGCTCGTATCATTTGCAGGAAGCTGGCGCGACGCCCGTGCAGGAGTTGGCGTTCGCATTGGCGACCGCCATCTCCGTGCTCGATACCGTCAAAAAGTCGGGCGAAGTATCGCCTGAAGATTTCGGCAACGTCGTTGGCCGGGTGTCGTTCTTCGTCAACGCGGGCCTCAAGTTCGTGACCGAAATCTGCAAGATGCGGGCGTTCGTCGAACTGTGGGACGAGATCTGCCGCGACCGGTATGGCGTCACCGACGCCAAGCACCGCATGTTCCGCTATGGCGTGCAGGTCAACTCGCTGGGCCTCACCGAGCCGCAGCCTGAAAACAACGTCTATCGCATTCTGCTTGAAATGCTGGCGGTGACGCTGTCGAAGCGGGCGCGGGCGCGCGCCGTGCAGTTGCCGGCGTGGAACGAAGCGCTCGGCCTGCCGCGGCCGTTTGATCAGCAGTGGTCGCTGCGTATGCAGCAAATTCTGGCCTACGAGACCGACCTTCTCGAATACGGCGATATTTTCGATGGCTCCAAGGAGATCGATCGCAAGGTCGCGTCGCTCAAAGAGCAGGCCAAGGCCGAGCTGGCAACCATCGAAGCCAACGGCGGCGCGGTCGCCTCGATCGACTACATGAAGCGGCGCCTCGTCGAGAGCAACACGGCGCGCTTGAGCGGCATCGAAAGCGGCGCGCAGATCGTTGTCGGCGTCAACAAGTGGACAGAGACCGAGCCGTCTCCGCTGACCACAGGTGAAGGCCCGATCATGGTCGTCGATCCGGCTATGGAAGCCGAGCAGATCGAGCGCCTGAAGGCTTGGCGTTCAGCACGAGACGCGGGTGCTGTCAAAGCCGCGCTCGCCGATCTCGAGTCTGCCGCCAAGGAAGGCCGCAACGTCATGGAGCCGTCGATCGCGTGCGCGAAAGCGGGCGTGACCACGGGCGAGTGGGGCGGGCTGTTGCGCCAGATCTTCGGCGAGTACCGCGCGCCGACGGGCGTGTCGGCTTCAGCCGTCCGGCGTGATGGTGCAGGGCTCGATCTGGTGCGCGCACGCGTCGAAACCGTTTCGGCCCAGCTCGGCCGCCGGGTCAAATTCCTGGTCGGCAAGCCAGGCCTCGACGGGCACTCGAACGGCGCTGAACAGATTGCCGTACGTGCCCGCGATGCTGGCATGGAAGTGGTGTACGAAGGCATTCGCCTGACGCCGGCGCAGATTGTGCGCGCGGCACTCGATGAGGCCGTGCATGTGGTCGGCCTGTCGATCCTGTCGGGCAGCCACGTGCCACTGGTGCAGGACGTGATGGAGCGGATGCGCCAGGCAGGCTTGGGAGACATTCCCGTCATCGTCGGGGGCATCATACCGCCTGAAGACGAGGTCAAGCTCAAGGGCTTCGGCGTCAGTGCCGTCTATACGCCCAAGAACTTCCAGTTGAACGACATCATGGCCGACATCATCGACATTGTCGCCGCCGGGCAGGCGCAGGCGGCTTAGGGAGGAGGCAGGTCTCAAGCGTATGAAGCGCCAGCAAACGAACGACAACCTCGATGCGCTTATGCGAAGTGACCGCAGGACGATCGTTGTCACCCTTGCTGCACTTCTGGCCTTGCCCGCACTATTCTTTATGCGTCCGTATTCGAGCCAACGTTATGTCAATGCCACCGTCCAAATTGCTTATCTTGATAACGATCACGAAACTGGCCAAAGGTTCATTCATATCCAAGCCAAGCTGGAAGGTGGCAGCCTCATTCGGTCTGGCGGCATTCCCCTCATGCCGCCTAAGCAAGGCGCACGCATCGTGCTGCGCGAACGGTTAGGTTGGTTTGGTTACCGGTCCTACTTTTGGGAAGGCCCGGCCGCAAAAGTGAACTAGGGCTTCAACGCAGGTTTTATTTGCAGTAGACTTGGCCGATGCAAAGACCGGAAATTTTATCAAAACTAAGAGCGATGAAGCCGCTATTGTCACAAGGGTCGGCCGTCCGGTCGATTGCCTTGTTTGGATCAGCCGCGCGCGACCAACTGCGCCCAGGCAGCGACATCGACATTATTGTCGATTTTGAACAACCTCCCGGCTTCTTTGCGTTGGCGGATCTGGAAGACCAACTGAGTGCCGAACTTGGGCACCGAGTTGATCTCTTCACTCCAGCATCGCTGCATCCGCTGCTTCGAGACAAAATTTTGAAAGAAGCAGTTTATGCGTGATTGGAAGACCCACCGGAACCCGTCATGGCCGCGTCCCGCAGGGACGAGCGCAGCGAGCAGGCGGTCATCCACGACAAGCTTCAACGAACTCTTTGCTACGGATGAATTTGCGACTACGCACGAGTGACAGAAGATCGTTATCAGTAGTTGCGGCTCTTAACGTGTTGCTGACACTGAACCTGCGGGAACCTGCCGTGGATGGCCGCCTCCGCGGCCATGACGGTGATGGGGGCCAAATTACGACCGTCTGAGGGTGAGGCTGCTCGGCGTGTTCGCGTTGACGCCGCGCGACGCTTCCTCTATCCGGCAATGACCCCAATTGACTAATTCACACAGAAATCGAGACCCAAATGCGCAGCACGACCAAAGCTAAACTCGATCAGGCCATTCGGCTGCAATGGCTTAAACGCGGCGCGGCAGCGGGCGGCCTGTTGCTCGTGATCGCGGCCGGTCTTTGGTACACGGGCCTCGACGCAAGTGTCAAAAACCGGCCGGTCAAAGGCGTTATCGCCAATGTTTCGTCGGCCAACGGTATGAGTACGCAAGTCGTTGAAACGGCACTATCCGTCAATGTTAAACTCGACGATGGACGCACGGCTCAGGTTATCGTGCTGAAAACCAGCGAGCCTAAGGTCGGCCAAGCCGTCGAAATCGTCGAGCATGTGCATGGCACGGGCCGCTCGAACTTCAGCTGGAAATAACACCAAGCGCGCGCTGAAAGCCGGATCATGATCACCAGCGACACGGATCTATCGGCCCTCGGAACTTTGCAGAAAACGCTTGAGCTCGAACAACTCGAGACCAACTTGTTTCGCGGCTCTTCGCCCTCGGACGGCTGGCAGCGCGTGTTCGGCGGGCAGGTTCTGGGTCAAGCCCTGATGGCGGCGATGCGCACCGTCGATGAGCCGCGCCCCGTGCATTCGCTGCACGGCTATTTCCTCCTTGGCGGCGACCCCGCCCACCCGATCGTCTACGACGTCGAGCGTACGCGCGACGGCGGCAGCTTTACGACCCGCCGCGTCAAGGCCATCCAGCATGGCCGCATCATTTTCACCATGAGTGCCTCGTTCCACAAGGACGAGGAAGGCTATGTCCATCAGGCGAAAATGCCCGACGTCCCGGCACCCGAAGGCCTGCCGGGCGTGGCCGACCTGATGGGACAGATGCTCGACAAGCTACCGGAAAACATGCGCCGCTATTGGGCCCGCCAGCATCCGGTCGACCTTCGGCCGGTTGATATATCGCGCTACCTGAGCCGGGAACCCGGACCCGCCGTGCAGCACATTTGGCTGCGCGCCAACGGTACCTTGGGCGACGACCTCAAGATCCATGCCGGCATACTCGCCTACGCGTCCGACTTCACGCTGCTTGATACGGCGCTCGTTCCGCACGGCAAGCTTCTGTTCGATGCCGACGTGCAGTTGGCGAGCCTCGACCACGCCATGTGGTTTCACCGGCCGTTCCGAGCGGACGAGTGGTTGCTTTACACACAAGACAGTCCCAACGGGTCGGGCGCACGGGGCTTTTGCCGGGGCAGCGTTTTTGCGCGCGATGGCAGGTTAATCGCTTCGGTTGCCCAAGAAGGACTCATCCGCAAGCGAGCATCGATGACATTGATTAAATAATAGGCATCAGCACATCATCGCTTATTTTTTAAGCTTATAACCGGCTCTTAAACCCAAACAGAGTGCGCCCTTTTTCCGAAAAAACAATATATTTCAATACTTTATGACGTTACTTCCAAACTGGCACGGTCCTTGACTCTCTAGGAATGGACTTGGGGCGCCCAAAAGGCAGTTCCAGCGTCGAAACCCGGCCCTGAGCGGCCGTAAATGAGACCAAGGGGGACCGCATGAAGCTGATCACGGCTATCATCAAACCTTTCAAGCTGGAGGAGGTGCGCGCAGCGCTCACCGATCTCGGCCTGCAGGGCATGACCGTTACGGAAGTCAAAGGCTACGGCCGCCAAAAGGGCCATACGGAAATCTACCGCGGCGCCGAGTACGCCGTGAGCTTCCTGCCCAAAATCAAAATTGAAGCGGTCGTGCCCACGGCGCAGGTCGAAAAAGCCATCGAGGCCATCACACGCGCGGCCAAAACCGGGCAGATCGGCGACGGCAAGATTTTCGTCTCGCCCATCGAACATACGGTTCGCATCCGCACCGGCGAGACCGACGACGAAGCCGTCTAGAGCCCCACCTTCTCAAATTCACTCAAAATTCCTGCGACTTCCATGGAGTACCTAAACATGACCACTGGTTTTTCTGCGCGATGGCTAAGGCTGGGGGGGGCATGCGCCGCCCTGGCGCTTATGGCGTTGCCCGCACTCGCCCAGGACGCGGCCCCCGCGCTTCCCGTCCCTAACAAGGGCGATACCGCGTTCATGATGATCTGCTCGGTGCTGGTTCTGCTTATGACAGTACCGGGGCTCGCGCTATTTTACGGCGGCCTTGTGCGCACGAAGAACATGCTGTCGATGTGCATGCAGGTCTTCGCAACCCTTTGCCTCGTCGCCATTCTCTGGGTGATGTACGGTTACTCGATGGCCTTCACCAACGGCGGCGATCTTAATAATTTCGTCGGCGGCTTCTCGAAGGCGTTCCTCAAAGGCGTCGATAGCAACACGGTCGCCGCAACGTTCTCGAACGGCGTCTACATTCCCGAGTATGTCTACATTGTCTTCCAGATGACGTTCGCGTGCATCACGCCGGCGCTCATACTTGGCGCCATTGCCGAGCGCGTGAAGTTCTCAGCCGTGCTCTTGTTTATGGGTCTGTGGGCAACCTTCATCTATTTCCCGATCGCGCACATGGTTTGGTACTGGGGCGGACCGGATGCCTTCGGTAACGCCGCCAAGGCCCTCGCAAGCGCCACCGGCACGGAAGCCAAGGCAACGGCACAGGCGGCTCTCGATAGCGTCCTGACCGACGCCGGACAGGCCTTCCAGTGGGGCGCTCTCGACTTTGCCGGCGGCACCGTCGTGCACATCAACGCAGGCATTGCCGGCCTCGTCGGCTGCCTCATGCTCGGCAAGCGCGTCGGTTACGGCCGCGAAGCCATGCCGCCACACTCGCTGACGATGTGCATGATCGGCGCTGCCCTGCTGTGGGTCGGCTGGTTTGGTTTCAACGTCGGCTCGAACCTCGAAGCCAACTCGTTTGCCGGCCTCGTGATGATCAACACCTTCATCGCAACCGCTGCGGCCGGCCTGTCGTGGATGGTCGTCGAGTGGATCTCGAAGGGCAAGCCGTCGCTTCTAGGGCTCGTCTCGGGCGTCGTTGCCGGTCTCGTGGCCGTAACACCGGCGTGCGGATTTATCGGCCCCATGGGTGCGATCTTGCTGGGCCTGGGTGTTAGCGTCATCTGCTTCATCTTCTGCTCGGGCGTCAAACACGCGTTCGGTTATGACGACGCGCTCGACGTCTTCGGCATCCACTGCGTCGGCGGCATCTTCGGCGCATTGATGACGGGCATTCTGGTCAACCCCGATCTGGGTGGAACGGGCATTCCCGACTACATCTCCAAGCCCGGCGAATTGACGGTCGCGACCTATGATTTCGCACTGGCGTTTATGGCTCAGGCGAAAACCGTCGGTCTGACGCTGTTGTGGTCGGGTATCGGTTCGGCAATCCTCTTCAAGCTCGTTGACCTCGTCGTCGGCCTGCGTCCCACGGAAGAGCGCGAACGCGAAGGCCATGACATCATCGATCACGGCGAGCGGGCCTATAACTACTAGAAGACACTATGCTTTGCGCGCGGCGACTCTCGTTTCTCGAGCCGGCCGCCGCGCGCAAATGCCGATTACTTCCCTGAGCAGGGTTCTTCCCCGGACTTGCTCTAACTTGGCCCCGGTCCACTTTTGGCCCGGGGCATTTTTATGAAGTGCTCAGAGGATAACGATTTCGGTGCGGGGCCGCAGCCGAGCCAGCACTCTGCGCATGTCGTCGGCTTTGAGCGCGACACAGCCTTCGGTAGGCCTAAGGCCGTCGCGTGCGATGTGCAGAAAGATGGCGCTGCCGGCACCGCGAACCGGCGGCCTGTCGTTATGGCCGATCACAATGATCACGTCGTACAGCCCATCGGCGCGCCAAAGGTGTTCGGCGCTGGCTGCGAACGGATGGCGCACGAAGCGGTTATAGCGCGCATGGGAGGGCGCATCGCACCACCCGTCGTCTGGGGCCAGCCGCTTGAGGGTAAGACCGCCGGTGCGCGGCCGCGGCATGCGATCGGCGCGATAAAGGGCAATTCGAAGGGGGAATGTCCCGATCGGGGTGGCCCCGTCGCCTTCGCGTTTGCGCACGCTTGAGCCTGAGCGGCCGAGCGCGCACGGCACACTGAGCGGACCAAAGGTCAGCCGCCCAACCGTGCTGTGCCGCGACAGCGACCTCACAATAAGTTGAGGCGATCTTGTTGGGTTTGACAGCCTCATCTCGCGCCGGGCATTCACTTTCGTGGTTTCAATCGTTTAGGAAGCTATGGCAAGGCGCTCGCGAGTGCTAGCAAGCGATCTCGAAAGAATTATCACACGCACGAATGCTGGAGACTGGGCGAATGGGGAATGCGCGCAAGGTGCTTTTAGTCGACGACGATGAAGATTTGCGCGGCTCGCTGCGCGACCAGCTTATTATGCACGACGAGTTCGACGTCTCGGAAGCCAACACCGCGACGAGAGGAATGGAAGCCGCCAAGGTTGGCCAGCACGATCTCGTCGTATTCGACGTCGGGCTGCCCGATATGGACGGCCGGGAAGCGGTCCGCGCCCTGCGCAAGTCGGGCTTCCGCACGCCGATCATCATGCTGACGGGCAACGACACAGACGCCGACCAGATCCTGGGCCTCGATGCTGGCGCCAACGACTATGTGACCAAGCCGTTCAAGTTTGCGGTTCTGCTCGCCCGCATTCGCTCGCAACTGCGCCAACACGAACAGAGCGAGGACGCGGTCTTCTCGATAGGCCCGTACAGTTTCAAGCCGGCCGCAAAATTGCTCAACGACGACAAAGGCGGCAAGGTCCGTCTGACGGAAAAAGAAACGTCGATCTTGAAATATCTTTTCCGCTCGGGCGACAAAGTCGTGCCGCGCGATACCCTGCTGCATGAGGTCTGGGGTTATAATGCCGGCGTGACGACCCATACGCTTGAGACGCACATTTACCGGTTGCGGCAGAAAATCGAAAAAGACCCCTCTAACGCTGAAATCCTCATAACCGAGACTGGCGGCTACAAACTCGTCCCCTGAATTGGCGATCATCGCGTCGCCGTGCACAGCTTGCACGCGCGGTTATCCCCAAGTTGCGCACACCCCCCTGGATTGCCACCACCGAATCAGCCGACTTTGCACTTGGACCCGCCCGCCTTGTGGCGAAGGTTGGGCTACGTGAAACGTCGAGGTGATTACAAATGGCAGTGAACGTTTTGGTGAAGCCGCTCCTGGCTGTGGAGCTCTTTCGAGGCTTGCGTCCGCTCCAGATCACCGAGATTGCCCGGCGCGCCGACCGCATCATCTATAAGGCTGGCGACGTCATTTTCCGTCGCGATACGCCGGGAGACGCCGCTGTGCTGCTGATCGCCGGTGAAGCCAGTCGCGTTTCCGAGCCCGGCGACAATCGTCTGCACGACGATCTCGTTCCGGCTGGAGCGTTGCTTGGCGAGATGGCGATGCTGATCGAGACCGATTACACGGCCACGTTCGTCGCCCACACCAATGTCCGCGCTTTGCGCCTTAACCGCAGCGCACTGCATGCTCAAATGGCTGAAGACCAGAGCTTGGCTGACCACCTCGTCGTTCGCATCGCCGCCCGGCTCAACACGATCGCGCTCGCCTTGCGTGCGATTGACGATCTGGTCGCTGAACCGTCGGCATCCTTTTCGTCCTCACGGGGGCACGAGACGGCGACGAGCTGGACCCAACCGCTGCACTGAAATCAAACGAACTGGCAGGGTCCCCCAGATAAGCAGACGCCCAACCTTGCGGGGGGGCAAGGCTGGGCGCTGCAGCGCTTAAATCGCGCTAGATGCCGGGAGGGATGCCGGCATCCGGGCCGCACCTACAGGTAGACGGGGGGAACTACCTGATAAAAAACGGTGCCGACCACATGAATAAGAAGTAGTCCGCCGCTTGCGGTTTTCAATACTACGACACCGCTTAATCACAAAAAGTTGAAAAACTGCGGCGCGTTTCTGGCTAGGAACGACTTGCACAGGCACCCAACAGCCACAGTCGGCCTCAGGGCTTGGCCAGCCCCCCCGAGCTGACCGGCTGAATTTTGAACAGTTCGGCATCGAGGGTCTCGCCCTTAACGAGGTCAGAGACCTGAACCTGGGTCTGCTGTCCCTGAGCATCAAGGGTCTGCCACTCGCGGAGCTCCAGTTCCGGCGCTGTCGATAGGAACAGCTTGATGGTTCCCGGCGTGTCGGGGCTGTTGTCGCGCAGGGCGACGACGATCAAATCATCGGCTGACTGGACCTCCAGAATCTTAGCATCGCGCGCGAGGTCTACGTCCTTGCGCAGCAAAAGGCGGAAAGGCGTCTTGTCGAGTTCGACGCGATCCTCGTTATTCAGATCCCAATCTTGGATGGCCAGCATTTCGCCATCTGAAATAATGATTTGCTTGGACGGAAGCGCATAGTCGAAGCGGAATTTGCCGGGCCGCATGAGGTAGAACTTGCCCTTGAGGCGCTTTTTGTCGGCCCCCGTCTGCACGAACGCGCCCTTCAGGCTTTGCAGTCCGCCAAAATAGCCGCTGACTTTTTTCACAATTTCTGTCTGTGCCGGGTCGAGCTTCATTCCAGCATTCTTATCGGGCGCAACTTCCGCATTCCACGCTGAGCCAGCGGTTCCGGTACCGGCCGCGGGTGGGACAGCGGCTGCAGGCACCGGAGCGGCCGCTGGCGTTCCAGCTGCGGGTGCTGCGGGTGTGACTGCAGCGGCGGGCGGTGCAGTAGCCTTCGCCGGGTCTTCCGCCAATGAGGCCGCGCTCAACGTCAAGCAGCCTGCCAACGCGGCCGCCCAAGCTTTCATCATTTTTGTCATACCCATTGGATGTCTCATAAGCCCCGAAGCCGATCGTTCAAACAACTCATAAAGAGTGTTTGGCGAACCTTTTAGACGGCATGTGGGCGCGATGCCAGGGCTTAGCGCGACACGGCAGCACGTTTAAAAGCCCGTGCGCCCCGGTCGCATGGGGCGATTTCGCTGCGCCTAGGTCAGCCGTGTCCGCCCAGAATTTCTCTTTTGCCGGAATGACTTGGAGCAGAAATGAGGCCTTCCTCTTCCATACGCTCCATCAAATCGGCGGCGCGATTGTAGCCGATCTGCAAGCGGCGCTGGATGTAGCTCGTCGACGCCTTTTGATCACGCATGACCAATGCGACCGCGCGGTCGTAGAGATCATCGTGCGATTGGTTGCCGCTTTGCTGACCACCCTCGGCCGCTTGGCGCGGCCCGGCGTCGAAGATGTCGTCGACATATTCGGGCTCGCCCTGCGCACGCAGCTTTTCGGCGACCGCTTCAACCTCTTGATCGGACACGAACGGCCCGTGCACACGCACAATCTGCCCGCTGCCCGACGAATACAGCATATCACCCGCACCCAGAAGCTGCTCTGCGCCCTGCTCGTTCAGGATCGTGCGGCTGTCGATCTTCGACGTGACCTTGAAGCTGATACGAGTCGGGAAATTGGCCTTGATGGTGCCCGTGATGATGTCGACCGAGGGCCGCTGAGTGGCCATGATCAAATGGATACCGGCCGCGCGCGCCATTTGCGCGAGCCGCTGCACGGCAACTTCAATCTCCTTGCCAGCGACCGTCATGAGGTCGGCGAACTCGTCGACCACGATGACGATATAGGGCATGGGTTCGAGATCCATGTCCTCGCTTTCGTAAACAGCGGCGCCCGTACGCCGGTCGAATCCGGTCTGCACTGTCCGCGATATTTGTTCGCCGCGCTTGTTGGCATCCTTCAAACGGCCGTTGAACGCATCGATGTTGCGGACCGAAAGTTTCGACATTCGCTTGTAGCGCTCGTCCATTTCACCGACCGCCCAATTGAGCGCCATCACAGCTTTGGACGGGTCCGTGACGACCGGCGTCAGAAGATGCGGAATGCCGTTATAAACCGACAACTCCAGCATTTTCGGATCGATCAGCAACATGCGGCACTGCTGCGGTGAAAGGCGGTAGAGCAGCGATAAGATCATGGCGTTGACGCCGACGGACTTGCCCGAACCGGTGGTACCGGCGACCAGCAAATGCGGCATGCGGGCGAGGTCGGCGACGATGGCGTCGCCGCCGATGGATCTGCCAAGCACAATGGGGAGTAGCGCTTCCGACGTTTGATAGGCGTCGGCTTCGAACATGTCGCGCAGCATGACGGTTTCGCGCTTCACATTGGGTAGTTCGATGCCGATGACGCTGCGGCCGGGCACGACTGCAACACGCACGCTCGTCACGCTCATGGAGCGTGCGATATCATCGGCGAGCGCGACGATGCGAGACGTTTTGGTGCCGCGTGCGGGCTCGAACTCGAACAGTGTGACGACGGGGCCAGGGCGCACGTCGCGCATCTCGCCTTTGATGCCGAAGTCGACGAGTACGTCTTCGAGCAGCCGTGCCGTTCCACGTAACGCCGTTTGCGACAGCTCGGCGCCTGCCCTTGAAGGGGCCGCGCGCTTCAGCAGGGCAATCGGCGGCCGCTTGTAGGCCGGCTCAACATTTCGCGGACGCCAGTCTTGCAGGAACGCGGGCTTGCGCAACGCGGCTTTCGCGGGCGCGGCAGGACTATCTTCAGCGGCAGGCGTTGCCGCAAACCGGCGCGCCATGGATTGGCTCGATTGCGAGCGGACATGCTCGCGGCTGGCGGCTGCCGCAAAGCCGGCCCGGACGTCAATGTCCTCATCGAAATTTTCGTCCGCGTCGTCGGCGTCTTCGCCCTGATCGTCCTTGACAGGACGGGACCAGAGCGACTGCATGGCGGTTTGCGTCGGCGCACGCTTGCGCTGTGGCGCATCGTAAGTGTGCCCTGTCTCGCCGATGCCATCAAACGAAGGCTCTTTGCGGCTTTCCATCCACGCGGCTGTGTCGGTCTCGTCATCTGCGTAGTAGAGATGCTGCGTGTCGCTGACGTCCGGCGCGTCATGGGTTCCCGGATCCAAGGCGGCAACCTGTGCTGCAGGCTGAAGGCGCTCGCGCAGCCGGTTGGCTTCGGCTTTCAAGTTTTGATGCCAGGAGCTGGCGTCGTCGCCGCGCCGCGCATAACGCTTGAAATCGGGGAACGCTGGCAGCAAGTCCCGCAGGTCGCTGAGATCGAGACCAAGGGAATGAATGAGGGTCGAGAACCCGATGGCGGCCAACAGCATGCCCGATGCCAATCCCGACTGGGACGCATTGACGACCCCGAAAACGCTCGATGCCAGCTTCAGCATGATGTCGCCGATCATACCGCCCATGCCATGATGCAGCGGCCAGGCAGCGGGCGTCGGCAGCGAGGACAGGGCGCCCGCGAGCATCAAAACGGACAACGGCACCAAAGCGGCCTTGGTGCGCAGATTCCAGACCCGGTCACCGCTCAGCAATTCGATTGACCAAATCATCGGCGCGAGCGTCGCAACCGCGGCCGCGAAACCAAGCGTCTGCAACAGCAGGTCGGATACGATGGCGCCGATCGGGCCCATGGCGTTGCGCACGTTGCCGCCGGTCGAATGGGTCAGGCTGGGGTCGGTCACTGCCCAGGTCAGCAGGCTGGCCCAGATCGCAATCACGAGCAGTACCAGCAGCGCACCGGCGCCGCGAGCCAACAATGCGATAAGCCGCTCTTCTACCGGTGCCGGCATGAAGCGGGTGGGATCGAGCCCTTGACGGTCGGATGACATCAGCAGGAACGTCTCTTACGCGGTTACAAAACGATGCGTTCGAGCGCTTCCCTGACTGTCGCAACGTCGGCCACCAACGCCACGCGCACATAGTTCGTGCCGGGATTGATGCCGTCGCGGCCACGTTGAGCCAAGTAGGCGCCTGGAATGACTTTGACGCCTAAGGATTTCCATAAGGTTACCGCCGCGTTTTCGCCGCCGCCAAATTGGCTCATGTCGAGCCACAGGCAAAAGCCCCCGGGCGGTCTCGCGTAGCCAAATTTGCCACTTAACACTTTGTCTGCAATATGAAATTTGGCCCGGTAGGCGTTGCGGTTGGCTTCCACATGTTGTTCGTCGGCCCAGGCGGCGGCAGACGCGTGCTGAACCGGGCCGGGCACTTGCGGGGCGCACATATTGCGGATTTCGCCGTAGGCTTCGAGGAATGTTGCATCGCCGGCGCAAAAGCCCGATCGCAAGCCGGGCAGGTTTGAGCGCTTCGAGAGCGAATTAAAAACGACGAGATTGGCAAAGCGCTCGGGCGTCGAGGCGGCGACTTCGAGCCCGCCCGGCGGCGCCGCGCCCGTGTAGATCTCGCTGTAGCATTCGTCGAGAAACAGCATGAAGCCGTATGCGCGGGCGAGCGTGAGGGCTCTACGGATGTAGGGCGCGTCGGCAACTGCGCCTTGCGGGTTGGACGGCGAGCAAATGAAAAAAGCCGCCGTGCGGGCGAGAAGGCTCGTATCCAGCGCAAGCTCGTCCAGATCTGGCAAGAAGCCCGATTGCCTCGTCGCATTGAGAAAGACAGCCTCGGCGCCGACACCCAATGCGCCCGCCACATAAGCTGAGTAGTAGGGATTGCACATCAGGATAGCCGGCTGCACGCCCTTGGGCCTTATCACCGCCTTGCGCCCCATGGCCGGTAGACAGGCGAAGAACAGCCCCTCGCGCGATCCATTCAAGACGAGTATCTCCCGGATCGGATCGAGGCCGCCTGCAATGGCGTAGCGGCGCGACGCCCACAGCGCGATGGCGTTGCGCAATTCGTCAGAACCGCGAATGGGCGGATACTTGCCATACAATGCAGCTGCCTCACTGAGGCGGTCCACAATGAATCCGGGCATGCTTTCGCGCGGCTCGCCGATGGTGAGCTCGATGGGCTTTGAGTGGCCTGCAGGAATATGATCGAGCAAATGCCGCAACTGCGTGAAGGGAGACAGAATTGTCCCGTTTATCAAAAGCGCTTGGCCCGCGGTGTTTTGTAGATCCGGCATTTCTAACTCGGGTTTTGAAGCAATCCCTTCTGCCTTTAGCGGCTCGCGCCGGTGGCGTCCATCGGTGCCCGCGCGCCACGCACCCCTCACTGCACACAACTTCCCGTCCCGCATTAATTGAAGCGAGGTGTCTTGACGGTTACTGTCGCTAGATCGAATCACTTTGGCAGACGGGATAGCCATATGCTTCTTCGTTGGGGACTAATCTATGTTCTCGCTGTGCTGGCGCTGATTTTGGGCGGCGCACTTAGCTGGCAATATCAAGTGATGTCGGCTGCCAGTGAGCGACATCGCCTCGCATTGGAAAAATTCGAAGCGCTCGAACTCGAAACCAAAGCAGCGCGTGATCAGGCGCAGGCTGCGACACGCGAGGCGATCGATTTGAACAAGCAGATCGAGCGCGAACAGCGCGAAGCTGAAGCCAACGAAACCCAACGGACAAAAGCCAACGAGGCCCTCGCCGCGGCATTGGCCGCCGCGACGACGGCGCAAACCGCGCAAGCTTCGGCCGAAGCGCGGCTCGACGAGGCCCTGAAGACCCAGGCTGCGGGAGAGGCGGCGCTTCAAATCAGCCGTAACGAAGCGGATAGATTGCGCCGAGAGAGTGAAGCGGCATCGCTGGAAGCCAAAACGGCTCGCGCTAAACTCGCTCAGTTGCAAAGTCAGGTGACACGCGAGACGGGCTCGATCATGCCGCGCACTGCCCCAGGTGCGGTTCCAAAAACAATTGAGCCAACTGCGGTTCCCGCTGGAAACACTGCGGTTCCCGCTCCTACCGGCGCGATTCCAACTGCTCCTGCGCCAAGTGCTGCATCCGTTGCCGAGACCAAGTCAGCAGCGGTGCCAGCTACGGCGGCAGCGACAAAAGCCGACGCCGGTCCGGCCGTGTCCGAGCAGAAATCGAGCAAGGCTAAGACGCCTGCCAAAACGGCCGCAAAGCCGCGTGCCCGGCAAAAACCCGCGTCGTCAGATTATTCGTTTTTTTAGTATCGATCGCTAGAGGTCACTTGTCTCACGTCGCGGCCGAGGGTGGCGCGCGATGCTTCTTTTTGTGCGCATATTTCGACGCGGGCTTCGAGGTGCTGGACGGACCCTTCGAGCTGCGATCGGGCCGGGCGTCGCGTGCCGGCGCATCAGCGGGTCCACGGCCGCGCGCATCGGACTTGTGCCAAGCGGGCTTCGCATTGGACGGCGAACTTTTGCCATCCGATGCGGGCGCGGGCGCGCTTGCTTTGCTGCCAAAGCCATTCTTTACGAAGGTCTTGGCGCGCGAAAACACGCCCCCCTCCGATTTTTTGCGATCGTGCCAGGGCGCTTTGGGACGCTCTCTCAACGGCGCTTCGCGTAATTTGTCGACGGGCGGGGCCTCAGGACGGCGCGCTTCTTTCTTCGCAACACGCGGTGTGTCCGGGCGAGCGTCCGCAGGCTTCGCGGCGGCGCTCGCCTCGGCGGCACCCAACGCGCTGATCGCATCGGCGACAGCTTCATTGTCGGCCGACGAATGGGCGCCCACCCGCGAGATGTGGCCTTCCTTGTTCTTTGACGTCCGGACCGTATAGGCAAACTCGTCAGCGTTGGCGGCGACGATCTGGAAGCGCGTGTCGTTATCGAAAATCTTGATCGATCCTATCTCGGCCTTAGTGATATTGCCGGCTTTACAGATCAACGGCACGAGCCAGCACGGATCGGCATTGCGCTCGCGGCCGATATTGAGCCGGAACCACACCATTTCGCGGCCATCTTCGCGCGGCTGCCGTGCCGGGCGCGGTCCGCGGTCAAACGTTTTGTCTCCATCCGCGCGCTCCCGGCGCGGTGCGCGATCTTCGCGATTTGCGCCGCGCTCGGCGAAAGGCGCACGCTCGCGAACCGGTCCACTGTCGCGACTGCGCTCAGCGCGGCGCGGCGGCCCGCTATCGGCCAGGAGGTCTTCGGGCGCCGGCAACTGCGCACGGTGCATGCGAACGAGGGCCAGCGAAATCTCGTCGGCGCTGCGCGAGGCTTGCAGGCTGCGCACGAGCGTCTGATCTTCCTCGGTCGGCGCTTCAGTAAAGATCGGGTCGGCGAGAAAGCGCTCCTGATCCCGGGCACGGATTTCTTCGGCCGTGGGCGCGGGTCCCCACGTTACGTTCACGCGTGCGGCGGCCACCAGAGTTTCGGCTTTGCGGCGGCGGTTGAACGGCACGATCATGGTCACGAGGCCCTTGCGCCCCGCGCGGCCGGTGCGGCCTGAGCGGTGCAAAAGCGTTTCGCGGTCGTTAGGCAAATCGGCATGAATAACGAGCGCGAGGTCGGGCAAATCGAGGCCGCGTGCGGCCACATCGGTTGCAACGAGAACGCGGGCGCGGCCGTCGCGAAGTGCTTGCAAGGCCTGCGTGCGCTCGTGCTGGGTCAACTCACCCGACAGGGCAACGGCGGAAAAACCGCGTTCCAAAAGCCGCGCTTGCGTGCGCTTGACGGCTTCGCGCGTGGCACAGAACACCAGCGTAGCGCGCATCTCATGCAACCGCAGCACATTGACGATTGCGTTCTCAACATCGTGGGGCGCAACGGCAATGGCGCGGTATTCAATGTCGGCATGCTGTTCGTCGCGGCGGATCGTTTCGATGCGAATGGCGTCCCGCTGATAGCGCCGCGCCAGCATTTCGATCTCGCGCGGCATCGTCGCCGAAAACAACAGCGTCTGACGTTCGGGCGGTGTGGCGTCGAGGATGAATTCGAGATCTTCACGGAAGCCCAGGTCGAGCATTTCGTCAGCTTCGTCGAGAACGATCGAGCGCAGTTTCGACAGATCGAGGCGGCGGCGTTCAAGGTGATCGCGCAGGCGGCCGGGCGTGCCGACAACGATATGAGCGCCCTGTTCGAGCTGGCGGGCCTCGGCGCGTGCGTCCATGCCACCGACGCAGGCGACGACCCGCGCGCCCGTGTCAGCGTAGAGCCAAGCGAGTTCCCGCTGCACCTGCATGGCTAGCTCGCGTGTCGGCGCGATAATTAACGCCATTGGCTGTGAGGCGCGTTCGAACCGCTCGGCCTCGCCCAAAAGCGGCAGCGCGATCGCAAGACCGAACGCCACCGTTTTGCCGGAGCCGGTTTGCGCCGACACAAGCAGGTCGCGGTTAGCCGCCTTGTCGTCTAGTACCGCGATCTGTACGGCGGTCGGCACGGAATAGTCGCGCGCCAAGAGTGCACGCGCGAGCGCGGGATGGGTCGAGGGGAATGTCATGGTTAAATGGCTTTGCCAGCGTTGGCGGTGCCGCCAGTCCCCGGGCGTGGGGATGCGAGCGTGGACGGCCATGGATCGAGATTGACGCAAGCATAGCCGATTTTGGCTTTTGCTGCCACCCGCCATGCGGTCGCGGCGGCGTACGAGCCTTAACTCAAACTCTTAATCGTCCAAGGTGGAGCGCGTTTTGGTATCGCGCATCAGAGCATAAACCAAAAGCGAGATTGCGATGCATCCCGTCACGTACCAATAAAACCAGTGCTCTTGCCCAGCCTGCTTGAACCATAGAGCCACGTATTCAGCAGTGCCGCCAAAGAGTGCGACGGTCAGCGCATAGGGCAGGCCGACGCCGAGCGCGCGCACATGCGTTGGAAACAGCTCGGCTTTAACCACAGCGTTGATCGCCGTGTAGCCCGACACGATGACGAGGCCGGTCAGCACCAGCGCGAACGCCACGTATGGATCACGAGCCGATTGCAGAGCCGTCAGCAGCGGCAGCGTGCATAGCGTCCCGAGGACACCGAACGCTATCAGCACGGGCCGGCGGCCGACGCGATCCGATATGGCGCCAACGACCGGCTGCAGCAGCATGTAGACGAACAACGCCGCCGCGGTGATGAGCGTCGCGGTGTCCTTAGCAAAGCCCGACGTATTGACGAGGAACTTCTGCATGTACGTTGTGAACGTATAGAACGCGAGCGTGCCCCCCATCGTCAGACCAACGACGATCGCCACCACTCGTGGATATTGCAGCATGCCGCGCAGCGAGCGATCGAGGCCCTCGTCATTTTTAGCAGAGCGCTGGTAGGCGTCTGTTTCGGGCATATCGCGCCGCATCAGATAAACGACGATGGCCAAGGCCGCGCCGATGGCGAACGGGATGCGCCAGCCCCAGTCTTCCAACTGCGCTTCGGTCAGCACCGCGTACTGCAGAACGATCAGCACCAGCATGGCGCACAGTTGTCCACCGATGAGCGTCACATACTGGAAACTGGAATAGAATCCGCGCCGCTCGGGTGTCGCCATTTCGGACAGATACGTGGCGCTGGTACCGTATTCTCCGCCCAAGCTGAAGCCTTGAATGAGACGCGCAATCAACAATACGATGGGCGCTGCAACGCCAATGGTTGCGTACGTCGGAGTAAGTGCAATGATGCCCGAGCCCGCGCACATGGTGAGGACCGACGAGGTCAGAGCCAGGCGTCGTCCACGGCGGTCGGCGAGCCGTCCAAAGAACCAGGCTCCGAGCGGACGCATGAGAAAGCCGACTGCGAAAATGCCGGCGGTCGCCAGCAGTTGCGCGGTCTGATCGCCGGCTGGAAAAAATGATTTTGCAAAGTAGAGCGAGAACGCCGCGTAGGCGTAGAAATCATACCACTCGACCAGATTGCCCGCCGAGCCAACGACGATGGCCTTGATCCGTCGCTTGATGTCGACGATGCCCGATTGGCTCGCAGCGGTCACGGGGTTCCCTCAGGCCTATCGGGCGAGCCACCAGCCACGCGATGAACGCGGCTGGCGGAGTCATCGGCACATTACATACGTCCGCTGCGGACATCGTCTTCGGGGTTGGAGCTGATCTTGTGAATTGCGAGATCGGCACCCATGCGCTCGTCTTCCAGCGACAATCTGAGGCCCATCACGGCGTTCAACAAGCCGTAAATGAGGAACCCCGCCAAAAAGCCGAATGCAGCGCCGGCGACGCTGCCGACGAGCTGCGACGCAAACGTCACGCCGCCTATGCCGCCCAATGCGGTCAATCCGAAGATGCCACACGCGATGCCGCCCCATAGGCCGCACAGGCCATGCAGGGCCCAGACGCCCAGAACATCGTCGATCTGCCACTTATTGGTTGAAATCTGGAACATCTGCACGAACAGGATGCCCGCCACGATGCCCGTCATCAGCGCGCCGATGGGATGCATGACGTCCGAACCGGCGCACACAGCGACGAGTCCAGCCAGCGCTCCGTTGTGCACGAACCCAGGGTCGTTACGGCCGGCAATCAACGCAGAGATAATACCGCCGACCATTGCCATCAGCGAATTGATCGCCACGAGGCCCGACACGCCCTTCAGGCTCTGCGCGCTCATGACGTTGAAGCCGAACCAGCCAACGCACAGCAACCACGACCCCATGGCAAGCCACGGCAGCGACGACGGCGGCGTGGCGATTGCACGCCCCTTGTCATAACGGCCGGAACGCGCGCCCAGGCGCATGACAGCGGCAAGCGCGATCCAGCCGCCGACCGCGTGGACGACAATCGATCCGGCGAAGTCCTTGAATTCGGCCCCGAGCACGGGGGCGAAAAAGTTCTGCTGCAGACCGAAGTTTTTATTCCAGACGATGCCTTCAAAGAAGGGATAGGCGACGCCGACGATGAGCGCGGTCGCGACCGCCTGCGGCCAGAACTTTGCGCGTTCGGCAATACCACCCGAGATAATTGCCGGGACCGCTGCCGCGAACGTGCACAGGAAGAAGAACTTGACGAGCCCTAAGCCTTGGAGGCCGTAGTCGCCGCTGGAAATCGTCGCGGCATCGGCGAGGAACGTGACGCCGTAGGCGACCCAGTAACCGATGAAGAAGTAGGCAATTGTTGAGATTGCGAAGTCGACCAAAATTTTAACGAGCGCGTTGACTTGGTTCTTGTGCCGGACCGTGCCGACCTCGAGAAATGCAAACCCGCCATGCATCGCGAAGACGAGAATCGCCCCCATGAGCAGGAAAAATACGTCAGACCCTTGCTGAAGCTGTTCCATTCCAAATCCCCCCGGTGTCGCCTAGTATTTGTGCAATCGCTCTTGTTTTTGGCGATTTGCGCAGTCCAAAGGCAGCTTGATCAAGATTTGTGCCAGTCTAGGCAATTTTTTAGAACCCGCCATTTTCCGAGCCTTCAGACGCTGCGAGAGACGAACTGTCGCGCACGACTGGGCAATAAATAGGCAGCTGGCTGCCCGCGCCTGCTTAACTGGCAGGCAGACATTCACGCGGCTACTGTGGCCATAGCCGATAGGTTCGCTGGCTTCGTCGTGGACACGATGACCACGCCGTCCGGACGCCGCGCCAAGGCTGCGCGCAGCCGCTCGGCCGCGGACGATTGATCGATCTGCCGATTGAGGAAACTCTGGCCCGCTTGTGCGATGGCACCGTAGGTGATGTCCGGTGGACGATCGTGCGGCCACTGGCCCTCGCCGGTCTGCACGATCTCGCCGATCTCATTCGCGGTGATCCCAAGACTGGCAATTCCGCTCCAGGCCCCCGCGAGGCCGAAGTGCCTTATCAAGCCGCGTTGTCGTAAGTCGTGCAGTTCCTCCAGCAAACCATTGCTGTCCGGCAGTCGCTCCAAATGCGGCTCGTGCAGCATGAGGATGTCGATATGGTCGGTCTCAAGCCGGCGCAAAGATGCCTCGACGTTCGTGCGCAAATCGCTTGCCAAAAGCGGTGGCCGCTTCACTTGCCAAAGGCCCGCCCGGCGCAGGATAGCGCGCGCGCCGCGCAAAGGTCCGGCGAACTGCGGCATGGCTGCGATGAGAGGATCGGGCGCAACGCCATACTTAGTCGCGATGATGAATCGTGTACGCCGGCCTTTGGTAAAGCGGCCGACTTCGCGCTCGGCCAAGCCATCGCCATAGGAGGGCGCGGTATCGAAGTGATTGATGCCACGATCAGCCGCGACGTTCATGAGTTCGAAGCGCGTGCGCGCATCGACGTAATGAAAGCGCGAGGTTCCCAAGGCCAAACGCGAGGTGACTAAACCGCTTTTCGCGAGCCGGATTTGCGGGATCATGCAGTCATTGCCTCGCTCTGGCTCTAAGCGGCAGCCAGCGCGTAGCCCGCGAACTTTGAAGTGACGCTGTCGCGATCGAACGGCTTGGCAATGACGTCGTCGATGCCGGCTGTCTTCGCACGCGCGAGGGCTTCGGCGTCGTTTTCGGTCATGCAGTAAAGAATGTAGGCGCGCTTAAACACACCCAGTTGCCGGATGCCCTTGATGACATCGATCGTGTTCGATCCGGGCATATGCCAATCGAGAAATACGATATCGGGCATAGAGGCCTTGCACGCATCGAGCGCCTCTTGCCCGCTCGCCGCCTCGACGACCTCGTATTTCAAGCTCTCGATCAGGGCTCGTGCAACCTTGCGCACGATCTCGGAATCATCGACCACCAGGCAGCGCTTCACGAGTGCCCTCAATTCGTCATTAAACTTTAAATTTCCAGGCTCGAGCTTGCCTAACAAAGATTAACAAGGTGTTTGCGAACGCTCCGGATTTCCGCGTTTCCGCCCGACTCCCGGCAGGGAAGCCACTTCAAATCTGAACAGCGGCCAAGACAATATCGGCACCATCTTTGGTGATGCCTATCTGCATATTCGCGGTACCAGCGAGCCGCCACGTGTAATAGGCCTGGATGGTCATGGCATCGAGTGCGGGAACCTGTTCGCCCGAGATGAACTCAGCCAGATGTTGCGGCGATCGTGCACCCGTCCCCTTGCAGCGCAACACGAACGACGGCATCTCGAACGAGCCCGCCATGGACACTTCGATGTCGCCGCCGCGCGGTAACGCCGTGATGGCGCTGGCCACGAGGTTGAGCAGCAGCTTAACTTTGTCCTTGCCCATGTAACCGGGCGCAATCTTCCAATCGAGGCGATGTTTGACTTGGCCGACGAAGCCCTTTGAGATTTGCTCAGCCGTTCGCAGATCGATCTGCGCACCTGCCGAACCCGCCGCGCCAAAGGCAAAGCGCGCAAACTGAAGCCGGGCCGAGGCCTGCTCGGTGACATCGCGGATCACCTTCATGGCGTAGGTTTTGGCTTCCGCGTCGTCATCTGCATCGAGAATTTCGATACCGTTATAGATGGCACCGACCGGGCCGATGACGTCGTGCACGATTTTGCTTGAAATGAGCGCAGCGATTTCAAGATCGCCAGGCTCGACGCGCTGGCTCAACGTGGCGGTGATCGTCATTCGGATGCCCCTTTGGCAGCTGGACGGCTCGAAAGTGAGCATCCGGCGGTGAATTGTGATGTGCCCTGGAACAAAGCCAGACCCGGACTGAAACATCGGGACCGCGAGACGGTGGGCTGCTTGCATGATTTGGTCTGGCTCTGATACACGCGCTTTACTGATTTGGCCAAGCCGTGTGCAGTGTACGGGGCAAGGCGTTAGCTTTTCGTTTACGGTTGCGTCTTGGCGGCCACGATCGCCTCCGCCACTGAAACCTTACCCGCTACATCCAAAAAAATTGCGAGAGACGGAAAAACATGATGCGCGCCGACGATTTTGCCGAGCTGACAGATGCATTGCTGCCGGCCGTCCTAGAAGCTGGGCGCGTGCAAATGGCATACTACGAGTCGGGCGTCGGCGTGGAGCGAAAGGCGGATGCCTCGCCGGTGACGGCTGCCGATCAGGAGGCCGAAATCATACTTCTCAAAGCGCTGGCGCTGGCGGCGCCCTCGATTGCTGTGGTGGCGGAAGAGAGTTCGGCCGCGGGTCACGTCGCGAACATTGGCGCCAGCTTTTTTCTTGTCGACCCGCTCGACGGCACCAAAGAGTTCATCAAGAAGAACGGCGACTTCACCATCAACATCGGGCTCATAACCGATGGACGGCCGGTTTACGGCCTAGTTTATGCGCCGGCCATGCACCAGTTGTACGTCACCATTGGTGACGGCCATGCCGTTGAAACGATCATAGCGCCCTCAAGCGAGGTCTGCTCCTTGAGGGCGTGCCAGGTCCAGCGTTTGCGCACACGGGCTGCGCCCCCCGCCGGATTGACGGCGCTGGAAAGCAGGTCGCACCGCAGCGATGCCACCGATGCGTTTATGAAATCCATGCCGATCGCCGAAGTGCGGGCTGCCGGCTCGTCGATCAAGTTCTGTTTGATTGCGCGCGGTGAGGCGGATCTCTATCCCCGGATCGGGCCCACCTGTGAATGGGACACGGCTGCAGCACACGCGGTGCTAAACGCTGCGGGCGGATGTGTGCTTCAAGTCGACGGCAGTCCGTTTGTGTATGGCAAAGCGGCGCAAAAGTACCTCAATCCGCACTTCGTCGCCTGGGGACGCGCGCCGTCAGCGGTGTGAGTTGGGCTCAACATCCAAAGCTCAGCCTCGTTTCGGCCGCAATAGAAATCCCGCTTGGGCGGCCCTAGCCACACTTTGGTAATACTTTCGCTCAATGCTTCCGGCACTTAATGGCGGTTCGCTCGCGCGATTCGGCGCGCGCGGTGCTCAAGCGTTGGAAGGCTCCATGGACCTAGGCAAATTGGCTTTGAAATCGGCGGCCTTGCTGTCGACGTTGGTTCTCGTTTCGGCAGCGTCGAACGTACAGGCGCAAGAGCAGCTGCCTTGGAAACCTGGCAGCACGCGCGCAGGAGCGGCCGAGCCGATGACCGTCGGAGCGAACGATGCGTACCGTGCAGACAGGTACGAGCAGCGTCCGGCCCCATCGGGTGATACCTACCCCTCACCGGCCGACGATCAGGCGGTCGACGAATATGGTGGGCAGGAGACCGGGCCTGCGCCGTCCGATCAGCGCGCGCCCGGCGACCAGGGTGGGTCCGACCAGCAGGGCTACGGCGAACCTTACTCACCACCTCCCCAAACCTACGAAGACGCGACCCGCGGCGGCGGCGATCCCTCCGCCGATCCGCGCCGCACGGAAGGCTTTGAGCAAAGCGAGATTTTGGGTGCCGGACACCGCTTCTTCGGCTCGATCAGTGGCGGCATCGCCAACGGCATCGAATGGGCGTTCAAAAGTCAGGGCCGGCCGAACGGATATATCCTGGGCGAAGACGCCGGCGGGGCTTTCATTCTCGGGTTGCGCTACGGCGAAGGCAGGCTTTTCACCAAAGACGCCGGTGAGCACCCCGTCTTCTGGCAAGGACCAACGCTCGGCTATGACGCAGGCGGCGATGGCTCAAAGACCATGGTGCTTGTCTACAACATGCGCGATCCGTCTGAGATCTATGAGAGATTTGGCGGCGTCCAAGGCGCGGCCTACCTCGTTGGCGGGGTCAGCGTCCAGATCCAAAAATACAATGATGTTACACTCGCCGTTATTCGTAGTGGCGTTGGTCTACGGCTTGGGGCAAATGTGGGCTATATGAAATACACCCGGTCGCCGACGTGGAATCCGTTGTAGGCTGGGACGTGCTTTCATGCCGGAATACGGATGACGTGCCGGGGCAGTTTTGGGCTCGCCCAGGCGGCCAGATAATGAGCTAAAACCGGTGGCAAGGGTCCACTGCTGGGGATGTGCGGTTGATTACGATTCAATCGGCCATGCTGATTGCGCTAGGCGTGTTCCTGGCCTGCTTTGCCGTGTTTCTGCTGGCCCCGTTCTACCGGCGCCGCGCCGCCCGTCTGGCAACCGACGCCCTGCGCCGCTCAATGCCGTTGACCGAGGCCGAAATCCGCGCCGATAAAGACCGCCTGCGCGCTGAGCATGCCATCGCCATTCACAAGCTCGAGGCTAAGGCCGAGGATTCGGCTCTCTCGGCCGCCCGCCAGATGGTTGAAATCAACCGGCGCGATGCGGCGATCAGTGCCTTGGAAAGCAAAACGGCCGTCATGCGGACGTCGCTGGAGGAGCACGAGAACGCGCGCCGCGTGCTCGAACAGACGATCACCGACCGCCTGCCACGTGTCGAAAGCCGGTTATCACTCGCCAAAAAACAGCTGTTCCAGCGCGATCAGGAGATCGCCACCCTCACCCAGTCGTCCAATAAATATAGTCAGGCGCTGGAGGAAGCGACCCAGATCAACACCCAGCAGCGCGACGAGGTGCACCGCCTCAATGCGACCATTACAACGCGCGCCGCGCGCAATCGCGAACCGATGGGCGCCGACGCCCGCTTCGACAGCGAAGTGGCCTTGCGGGCCGAAATCGAAGCGCTGCGCGCCAAAGCCCGCGATCAATCGGCGCTCATCAGCCGCTTGCAATCCTCGATGGTCCACGGCCAGAACCCGTTTGCGCACAACAGCGGCCTGGGTTTCGCAGCAGGGGGCGACCAGGAAGTTGCGCGCCTGCGCGACAGCCTGTCGGAAGCGGAGGGCGCATTGCGTGCGGCGCGTTCGAATGCCCAGCCGTCGGGCCAACCGGTTTCAACGGCAAGCGAAACCGAATTGCGGGCCTTGAAATCTCTCAACCAGGATCAGCAAGCCGAGATCGCCCGCCTGAAGGCTGCGCTGCGCTCTTACGAGGCCGAAGACGCCGACGACCGCGCCGTCATGGACAGCAAGATCGCCATGAAAGCGCGCCTCAGTTCGCTGCAGGCACAGACTGACCTGCACAACGCCACCATCCACAGTTTGCGCGCGGAAATAGCGGCCGCGAACGAGAAGCTGGCGCGGCAGGCGTCCCAATACATGGAAGAAATGCGTCGGCTCGGCGCGGGCAGCATGCCGGCGTCCGGTCCCGGCCGCCGCGAATCCTACGATGCCCCCGCGTCATCGCTTGCTGCGCGCATCAGCGCCCCGCGGCCAATAACAGGCACTCCGGCGCAGGCTGCTGCGGTCCTCACAACCAAGCTGGCGCAACCCGCGCAAGCGTCAGGGGCATTTGCCGTCTCGGATCCCGCCGACGCTAGCGCACCCGCCGCTCCCGCAACGGACAGCGAGCGCGTCTCATCAAACTTTCTGCGCGCGCTCACCGGCGCAGGCGCAGCTCCCGCGTTGGAAGCCGATGCGGCCATCGCGCAAGACCGTGACGCGCAAGCGCTCGAAAGCGCATCTGATGCGACGCTCGCCGAAGCCGAGCGGCCCGTCGCCGTGCGCCGCCGCCCCGGACTTCTGGAACGGCTGACCAATTCCGAAAAACCTGCAGCGTCGGGCGGCTAACCAGCCTATGACCTCGTGGCGCAGCACCTCGCGCCCCCACGGTCAGGAGCCGCATTGTCAATGTCTCAACCCGGCCTTTCCCCGAACCCCGACACCTTCCGCCAGCTGGTGGCCGAAGACGAGGCCGGCTCACGACTCGATAAATGGCTCTCGACGCAGGTGACTGGAATCACCCGGACGCGCGCCCAAGCGCTGATAGGCGGCGGCCACGTCAGGATCAATGACGAGACCGTCCACGACACAAGCCGAAGGCTCAAAAACAACGACGCGATATCGTGCGTGGTGCCCCCCGCCGAGGATGCCGAACCG
>JANNUW010000105.1:0-6780 GCA_031414095.1 Hyphomicrobium sp.
GCGCCAGCCGGGCGCGCGCAACTGGCTGTGGCAGAAGGCCGAAGTCGAGGGCCTCAAGGATGCGCTTGCGACCACGACCTATGCCGACTTCTTCAATGCTCTGGGAACGTCGCGCGGTTCGCTGTCGGTGGCCGCCACGCCTGATGGCTATGGCCGCACGCTGCTGCAAGTTGTGCCGCCGCCGTCGCCGGGGTTTTTGACAGATTATGTGCCATGGGCGGGCGACAAGACGGGCGAGTGGTTCGGCAACATCGGCGTGCATTCCGCCACGGCCTTTCTCCGCGCGGCCAATCGCGAGGAGGAACTCGACGCGCGTTTCATTCCGGGCATCCCGTCGTGGATTCAAATTCTGGCGCTGGTCAATTTGGTGGCGGGCGTCATCTCGTATGAAGTCTCGTGGGCCTGGTGGGGCAAGGTGTGGCCGCCCGAAACGCGCGGCGAATACGCCAGCGCGTGGGGTTATCAGCTGGCGCGCGCCGTGCGGCTGCTCGCGTATATTTTTATCTTCCTGCCGGTCGTCGGAGGGTTGAGTTTCGCGTGGCTGATGGCTCTTGCCGTATGGGATGCCTTGCACGCACCCGCACGCTGGGCGCGCGGCATTCGCGGCTGGTTTGCGGCCCGCAACACGACGTGACGGCACAAGGGACGATCGAAAATGAGCCTCAAGGGCAAGACGCTGTTCATTTCAGGTGCGAGCCGCGGCATCGGTCTCGCCATCGCGTTGCGGGCTGCGCGCGACGGCGCCAACATCGCGATCGCGGCCAAGACGGCGGAGCCAAATCCCAAGCTCGAGGGTACGGTTTTTTCAGCCGCCGCCGGGATCGAGAAGGCGGGCGGCCGGGCTCTGCCGCTCGTTTGTGACATTCGCTTCGAGGATCAGGTAGAGGCCGCGGTTGCTAAAACCGTCACGGCGTTCGGCGGCATCGATATTTGCGTCAACAACGCCAGCGCTATTTCTCTGACGGGGACGCAAGCCACCGACATGAAGCGCTTCGACCTGATGATGGGGATCAACGCGCGCGGCACGTTCCTTGTGTCGAAGACGTGTATCCCGCATTTGAAGTCGGCCGCCAACCCGCACATCCTCATGCTGTCGCCGCCGCTCGACCTCAGGCCTGAGTGGTTCGCGCCCCACATCGCGTATTCAATTGCGAAATATGCCATGAGCCTTTGCGTGCTGGGCATGGCTGAGGAGTTCAAGCGCGATCGCATCGCGGTCAATGCCCTGTGGCCGCGCACGGCCATCGCCACGGCAGCGGTGCGCAATCTGCTCGGCGGCGATAAACTTATGGCCATGAGCCGGACGCCTGAGATCATCGCCGAGGCGGCGCATCTGGTCTTTGCGCAGCCGTCGGCAGATTTCACCGGCAACTTCTTGATCGACGATAGCTTCCTCGCGGAGAAAGGTGGCATCACGGATTTCGAACGATTCTCGGTCACGCCGGGGCGGCCTCTCGCGCCTGATTTTTTTGTGCCAGACTGCAGCCCGCCCCCGGCGGGCGTCGTCATCGCCGAACTCAAACTGGGGCCAAGCGCTTAAATGACCACGCTGCTGATCACGCATCCCAGCTTCATCGCTCACGATACCGGGCCCGGACATCCCGAGCGGCCCGATCGCATGCGCGCCATCGACAAGGTACTGGCGCACGAAACTTTTGCCTCTTTGAAAAGGGTGGAAGCGCCGCTGCGGGCCGACGTGGAGGAGGCGATTGGTCTTGCGCATCCCGCCGCTCATTTTCACAGCGTCGAGAAAGCCGCGCGCGCTATTTCGGGCGAGGCTCTCGGCCGCATTGATGGTGATACCGTCATCTCAGCGGGTACGTGGGAGGCGGCACAGCGCGCCGTCAGCGCTGGCCTCGAGGCTGTCGATCAGGTCATGGCCGGCCGGGCACATAACGCCTTCTGTCAAGTGCGCCCGCCCGGCCATCACGCCGAGAGCGACCGCGCTATGGGCTTTTGTTTGTTTTCGAACGCGGCCATCGCCGCTCTTTACGCGCGCAAAAAACATGGGGCCGAACGCGTCGCCGTGATCGACTTCGACGTTCACCACGGCAATGGCACTCAGGATATTTTCTGGGCCGACAAAAACGCGTTTTACGGGTCAACGCATCAGATGCCGCTGTTTCCAGGCACCGGCGCACTCGGTGAAACCGGCGTCGGCAATATCTTCAATGCGCCCCTGCGCGAAGGCGACGATGGCGCCATCTTCCGCGAGGCGTTCACACAGCGCATCCTCGCGCCGCTGCGCAACTTCGCCCCCGACTTCGTGGTCATCTCGGCGGGGTTCGATGCCCACAAGCGCGATCCGCTCGGTGGATTACGTCTCGTCGAGGCGGATTTCATGTGGGCGACCGAACAGGCCGGCATCATCGCCGCCAAGCACGCGCGCGGGCGTGTGGTGTCGATGCTGGAAGGTGGCTATGATCTCGAAGGCCTCGCCAAATCGACGGCGGTGCACGTCAGCACGCTCATGGATTTGGGGAGTTAGCCGATCAACCTGGATCGGCACGGCGCTTCATGAGCGCCGCATCGAGCAACAGCACGTTGCCGCCAAGCCAATAGTGGCCGGTCGGCAATTCAAAGCGCACGTTGGCGAAATCTTGCGGGCGTTCCAGCCGGTACAACTGGAACCAGCCGGAGTGCATGTTAACGGGCTGCTCCTGATCAAAGCCGCTCAAGCGTTTGAAGAGCTCGCGGTGTTCGATCCCCTGAACAGTGACGGCAACGAGCCGGTGCAGCGCGCCATCGCCGAACGCGTACCAGTTCTCGCCGCGTGCGCGCGCGAGTTCGGCGAGTGCCGTCAGCGGCATCAGAGCGAAGGCATGATAGTGCAACGCGCGGGCCTCGCGTGCTAGCTCCAGGGGAAGCGTACCGTCAGCGGTAATGGCGTTGGCGGCCTCTTGCATGATGCCGCGCGCCGCCGTCCACATGGCCTCATCGCCGGTGGCGACCGCCGTGGCGCCAAGACCGAGGCCCAACCAATACCAATGGTTGTTATGCTTTGAGCCGTCGCGCTCGAAGTCGCCGCGCGCCGCACGGGCAATTTTGGCGAGCCAGGCTTCGATGACCTGGGCCTGTTGCGCGCTCGCTGCGGGCTTGACCTTGAGATAGGCGAGCGCGGCACCCGCCAGTGTCCAGCGCCGTTCGGCACTCGACTGTTTGTCGATGACACGGCCAAGTATTGCGTCGCCGCGTGCCCACACCTCAAGCCATTCGAGCGCGCATCGCGCGCGATAAATCCCGAGGCTTTCGGTTTCCTGAATGAACGACGCATCGGCTTCGCCGGTGACCGTCTTCAGATAATTCCGGACAGGCGCGGTCTGGTCCTTATGCTGCTCAAGCAGCGCCGGATCGGTCTTGCTGCCGGCGCTGTCGGTGTAAAACCGTGTCAGTTCGAGATTTTGCACCGGCGGCGGGGGAAACGGGCAGGCGAAAGCGGCCGGTGCCATACCCAGGGAAAACCCGGCGCAAGCAACCCATGTTGCTAGCCTGCGGGCCAGGACCACCAACTTGAAATGCGCACGCTCCATGATCCTTCCATACATCGCCCGCGGTAACGAACCGTTAAGCCGGGATGTTATACCAGCGGTCAATAGTTCTGACCCATCGCTCAACTGGCGGCGCGCGCCATGCTTAGCGTGCAGGGCACGGCATGCTTCGCGTGCGGGGCACGACGGCGCGCCATCTACTGATCGAAGAGTCAAAACTTTGGCGCGCCGGTATTAGTCCCAAGGGCGTGGCCGGGAACAATCTTGTGTTCGATCAAAACAACCGGAAGCTTTTGGCCTCCGGTTGTTTTTTGTGGTGATGCATTGATGCCCGGTGGCAACAAGGCTCGCGCTTACGCTTCGTCGGCTTCGCGGGCGCCGCCTTCGTCGAACATGTCGTCGGGCTTATAGGTTTCGATTTCCATCTTCTCTTCCTTGACCACGGCGAGGTTTTCCCCGCGCGACTGGCGTTCGGCTTCATCGGCCGAGCGGGCGACGTTGAGTGACACGTTGACGAGCACTTCCGGGTGCAGCTGAACTTTGATCTTGTGCACGCCGAGCGTTTTGATCGGCTTATCCAGCACGATCATGTTGCGGTTGATGGTGAAGCCGCCATCCGTGACGGCGTCCGAGATATCGCGCGTTGAGACCGAGCCATAGAGATGGCCGGTATCGCCGGCCGTGCGGATGGCCACAAAGATCTTGCCTTCGAGTTTTTCGGAAACGGATTCAGCTTCCTTTTTGTGCTCGAGGTTCGTGGCTTCGAGCTGAGCGCGCTGGCTTTCGAAGTGCGCGATATTTTCCTTGGTGGCGCGCAGGGCCTTCTTCTCGGGCAACAGGAAGTTGCGTGCGAAGCCGTCCTTGACGGTGACGACATCGCCCATCTGGCCGAGGCGGCCGATGCGCTGCATGAGTACGACTTTCATAGATTTAGCTCCTGGTGTTTTTGCTTTTGAGTTTAAGTGCTGGTGAAAAAAACGGTGACTGGTTATCGGAATTAAGGGATGGGCGGACCTCCAAAGCGGCGCCGCAAATTTACAAAATTGTCGGACAGGCCGAGCAACACTATGGGAATGGCAGCGAGGCCATTGACGAACAACAGCGCCCCGTAGAGGCCGCCCAACGCAAAGGGCCGCCAGTTCGAGCCGCGCGTGATGAAATGGAGGATAGCCAACCCCATCAACAGATAGGCGAGCAGGAACGCGCCCAAGAATGCCCGTCCGGCAATGCCGCCTGGCCCATCGAGCAACACCGCTGCCAGCGTAATCGCGGCGAACGCGAGCCCGGTACTTTTGGGAAATTGAAGTGTTGCAAGATCGGGCCACGGCCGCATCAGCTGGCCCGATGCGCGCATGATGCGGCCGGCGAGCCAAAGCGTCAGCAACAGGCCCGACATCCAGGCAACTGCCGATCCGCCCGGAAGTGCCGCGTAGAGTTTTGCCGAGAAACTCGCGATGGCTTCGGGCGTCCATGGTCCGCCGCCGGGTGCTTCGACCGCGCCGTTTTTGAAGGCCGCTTCCAGGCCGCTTGCGAGCGCAGCTTTGATCTCTGTGCTGTTTGCGTCGGCGATCAGCGACCAGACGACGGCCGGCACGGCGGCGAGTATCGCGGCCCAGATGACGAGACGGCCGGGCGGATACCATTCACGCGCAGGTGCCGGATCGCCAGGGGCATCGCCCTCGCGATTGAGCATCGTGAGATACGACAGGACTGCAGCGGGAACGGCCTGACTGAGCGCGAACACCGCGGCCACCATCGGACCCGCCAAGGTCAGCAGCAACGCGCCGGCAACGCCCGCAATGAGCGCCGCGCGCGGACCCCAGCCGAGGCCTGCGAGAAGCAACGGTAGAGGTGTGATCAGAAAAAGAATGAGCCGCATGGGCAGCGGTCCGGTCGTCGCCGACACGAACGTCACGGAGGCCACAAGCCCCAACAGGAGGGCCCACAGAACAGGGCCAAGTAGTGTCTGGTAATTCATCAGGCTAGCTGTCCCGCGATTGGCGCGGTTAGAGAGCGCCGCAAGGATGCTCCCAACCAAAATTCAAAATCGGCAAATTCAACTCCGGGGCTGGATGATAGGCCACCCAGCCCCGGCGGTGATTACTTCAGAACGTACGGCAGCAAACCGAGGAACCGGGCGCGCTTGATGGCACGCGACAGCTCGCGCTGCTTCTTGGCCGATACGGCCGTGATGCGGCTCGGCACGATCTTGCCGCGCTCGGAGATATAACGGCCGAGCGTGCGCACATCCTTATAGTCGATCTTTGGCGCCTGATCGCCCGAGAACGGGCAGGTCTTGCGGCGGCGATGGAAGGGCCGGCGTGCGGCCAACTGTTGGACTTCTGCTGACATGATCGCTTAGCTTTCCGAACCAGGGTTATCGTTACGCGGGGGACGCGGCGCACGAGGTGCCGCTGTGCCCGGCCCAGCCGCATCGCGCGGCGCGCGGGGCGCATCGCTTGCACCAGGAGCGCCTGCATCGCGCGGAGCACGCGGAGCATCGTCTCGCGCTGGACGCGGAGCGTCGTCACGAGGAGGACGCGGACGGAATGTCGAGCCACCTTCGCGATCGCCGCGGAAGCCGCCACCGGCACCAGGGCCACCTTCACGTGGGGGACCGCGGAATCCGCCGCCGCCCTCGCGTCCAGCGCCGCCGCCGAAGCTGCGGCCGCCGCCACGATCACCACCGCGATCGCCGCCGAAGCCGCCGCGATCACCGCGCTCTTCGCGATCCTGCTTGCGCATCATGATCGAGGGTTCGGTCTCGTGGGCTTCGACTTTGATTGTGATGAAGCGCAAGACGTCGGGCGCGAGACCCATCAGGCGCTCCATTTCGGCAACCGCGGCTGGCGGGCTGTCAATGTTGAGCAGCGAGTAATGGGCCTTGCGGCTCTTCTTGATTTTGTAGCCGAGACCCTTGAGGCCCCAGTATTCGGTTTTGGTGATCTTGCCGCCGCCGTTGGTGATGATGTCGGAAAATTCCTTCGTCATCGTCTCGACTTGGGCTTGCGATACGTCCTGGCGTGCCAGGAAGACATGCTCGTACAACGGCATGCGATGGCCTTTCTGAGTGGGTTCTCGTGCGAGCATTGTGCAAGCAGCGAGATCATCCCTCCGGCGCATAGCCCCTGATGGACCCTAGTCAAAGGCCCAATAGGTACCCATAGAGCGGAGACACTGGGGAACGGATTGAAATCGTTCAACAATCGTTGAAAGATCGATCCTGCCGCCGTCACGTGACCCCGAAGTGCCACGCGCCAACAGCCCCATTCAGCCTCCACCCGGAGCGGGC
>JANNUW010000106.1:0-12422 GCA_031414095.1 Hyphomicrobium sp.
CCGGCCGAAAGGCTCGACAGCAGCAAAGCCGGGATCAACGCCAAATGCTTTTTGTTCACGCGGGAGGCTCCTGAAAAGTGCGGCTGTTATGTAATGGTATACAGTAACACTTGGCCGAGTTGAATCACAAGTGCGTGCGCATCTGATAAGTCTATTTTGCAAATGCCGTGCATTTGGTCTCTGGCTTGTCGAGGCCCAAGGTATCCAACTCCGTAAATTGATGCAGGAATCCGGGTTGGGGCGATACCGTCACGTGGATTTTCGCCGTAACGAGCAGGATCGGCTGACGCAGTTGGCCGTTCCAGGCGCGATAGGTCAACTTTTGACCCTTGAAGGCGGCAAGTTCAAACTCGGGCGCTCGCATATAGTCGATAAGGTCTTGAACTTTCCCGGTTTTCTTGCGTGTTGCAGCCTCGCCGACCGACCGCACGGCCATCCACACGTTGTAGTCGAGTGGCCGCATCTGCCGGTTGGCTAAGCGCTGGAAACGGTTCTGAAACTGGGTTCCACCCCAAAGCTCGACCGCAGGATGCCAGGTGGTTGCAAAAAGACCAGCGGTTCCGACTACGGGGCGTGCATCCCAGGTGCGGTAGGGGAAGTAATCACCGAACAGTTCGCCCTCGTCGGCGACGACAACGACATCGTGGGCCGGCACTTTTTGCGTGAACGAGGGAATTTGCTGTTGGATCTGCTCAAAGCCTCCGTCGGAGCGGCGATTGCCGGGCTCATAGGCGAAGGCCCGCTCTTCCACGATCTTATTGCCAAAGCGCTTGGCGGTGCGCCGGATGGCATCTGCAAACGCCTTATCCTCGTCCGTAGGGCCGACGACCAGAAACCAGTTTCGCCATTGTTTCCAAGCGAGATACTGTCCGAGCGCATCGGCAAACATGGAGCGTGTCGGGATTGTGTGCTTGACGTTGGCGCGGCAGTTTTCTTCGCGCAGAGCGTCATCGGGAGCGCTCGCATTGAATATGATGGCGGGCTTGCCCTTGATCGCATCGGCCATTGCGAGCAATGTTTTCGCGTCGGCATCGGCCACAACGAAGCCCACGCCCGCATCGACCCGTTTAACGACTTCGGCAACGAGTTCCTCGCCGGTTTTGGCTGCAACGGTTTCGAGCAAGAATTCCTGGCCGACAAACTTCCCCGTCGTGTTGTTGTCGGAAATGGCAAGCTTGGCACCCGCTACACCATCGTCGGCCGGCGGCAGATCGAGTAACGACAACGGCGGCAGCCGGTCCTCGCGCAGTTGCCGCGCGAGTAGGATGCTGATTTTTTCGGGTGCGCCTTGAGTGGTTGGGGCCGCAGATGCGGCCGGTGCGGCCGGAACAGGCACAGCGGGCGGTTCTTGCGCCTTGAGCGGCAGCGCGCACGTCATGAATGCGAGCGCGGTCATGGCAGTCGCCTTCTTATGCAGCCTCAGCCCTAATACCCCGCCTGCGACACTCGACATTTCCGCATCCATTCTTAGCCGAACCGGCGCGGGTGTTGGCCCTAAGCGATTGCCGGTTGATGTTACTATGTAACGTGATAAATTGCACGGCACGCAAGAATGTCAAGCCGCTCAGCTCCCGCGCCAAGTCGCCTCGCACGATTGTGACGCGACGTGAAGCGATGTTAGGCTACAGGGGCTTGGCGGATAAAACTGCTGGGCGTACCGCCACGTAAAATAGGCGTAAGCCTGAGTTTGGCGGGGCGACGGAGACAGAATGTTACGAGTTATCTGCGCGCTCTGCGCGTTGTGCTTTACAGTCGGAGCCGCGTCGGCAATGCAAAAAGCTGCCGTGTTTCCATTCGAACTGGTGATCCCGCCCAAGGAAGAAGATTTCTTTATTGGCGCGGCAAAGCCCAACCCCGCCGAGCAGGCGCGTCTCAAGCTCGTCTACGACGAATTCGTGCGCATGATGACGGCCGCTGGTGCAATTGAAGCCGTTGATCTGGCACCGATCGCGGCTGAAATGGAAGCCAAGTCGCCGCTCTTCGAATGCAAGGGTTGCGAAGTCGATCTGGCAAAAAAGGTCGGCGCGCAAATTGCCTATCTTGTCGTTCTAGAAAAGGCGTCGGATACGGTGTTGAACTTGAATCTCGCTGAGATCGACGTCGAGCGGGCCGGCGTGTTGCGCCGTTTCTCCGCGGTCGTCAGTGGTAATACCGACGATGCGTGGCTCGGCATCGTGCGCTGGGTCGTGCGCAACCGTCTGCTCGCCAAACAAGAGGCCAAACCATGATCGACCGGTACAATATCGACCGGCCCGCGCCCGCAGGGAGGTTTTCCCGCCGCGATGTTCTGCGTGGCAGCGCCGCTGCGCTGGCTCTGCCGATACTCGCTTCGCCGCTGCTCGCCGGCACGGCACTGGCGCAGACGGCGGCACTCAGGCTTGCATCCGTAAAATTCGGCTCGCTGGGCTGGCTGATCGAAACGATCAGAGCCGAAGGTCTCGACAAGAAACACGCTCTCAATCTCGATGTCATCGAGATTGCGAGCAATCAGGGTAGCGCGATCGCGCTCTATGGTGGCAGTGCCGACGTGGTGGTCAGCGATTGGACCTGGGGCCTGCGGCAGCGCTCGATGGGCGAGGCCTTGAAGTTTGCGCCGTTTTCGTCGGCACTTGGTTCGATCATGGTGCCCGAGGCGTCGGCCATCAAGTCGGTCTCAGATCTGCGCGGCAAACGATTGGGCGTTGCCGGGTCGTCCATCGACAAGAGCTGGCTGCTGTTGCGCGCCTACTCGATGAAGGTACTTGGCCAAGACATCGCGACGTTGGCCGAGCCGCAATACGGAGCTGCGCCGCTGCTGGCCGAACAGTTGCGCGACGGCAAACTCGACGCCGTCTTGAATTTCTGGACATTTTCCGCGCGCCTCAAAGGCGACGGCTTCCGCCCGATCCTGACCATGGCCGACGTCATGACGGCGCTCGGCATCGATCCGCAACCCTCGCTCGTGGGTTTTGTCTGGAAAGAGGCAACCGAAGCCGCCCAGCCCGCGAGCATCAAAGGGCTGCTAGCCGCCGCGGCCGAGGGCAATGCGATCCTGGCCAAATCGGATGCGGCGTGGGAGCGCTTACGGCCGTTGATGAAGGTCGCGACTGATGGTGAGTTCGCGGCCCTTCGCGACGGCTACCGCAAGGGTATTCCTGGCCCGTGGGGTGAAGCCGAGATGCGGTCGGCTGAGAAAATCATGAATCTCCTCGTTCAATCCGGCGACACGGATCTTGTTGGCAATGGCACACGTTTTGACCCCAAGCTCTTCCACACTGCCGGTGCGTAAACCTCACGCGTTCGAAGGCCTTTTGCTGGGACGGCTCGGTTGGGCCGTGATTTCGCTAGGCACGTTCGGTGCGTTGTGGGCGCTTGCCGCGCGCCTTGTCGGCAGCCGGCACCTGCCCGGCCCCGGGCTCGTGTTCGATGTTCTGGTGCGCGAAGCTCAATCGGGTCAGCTCTGGCAGGACTTGGCTATAACGCTTGCGCGCGTCGTTGCGGCCTTCGTCGTCGCCATGATCATCGGCGGCGCTATCGGTCTCACGGTCGGGTCCTACAAAACCGCCGATAAATTCTTCGACAGCTGGCTGACATTGTTCCTCAATCTGCCGGCGCTCGTCATTATCGCACTTTGCTATGTGTGGTTTGGAACCACCGAGGCGACGGCCGTCTCTGCCGTGGCGATCAGCAAAATTCCAAACGTCGCTATTCAGATGCGTGAGGGCGCCCGCAGCTTGTCGAAAGACCTGTCGGAAATGGCGCGCGTCTACGGTTTTGGACCGTGGAAAACATTGCGCCACGTCGTGCTACCGCAATTGGCTCCGTTTTGGGCGGCGGCGGCACGATCGGGCTTGGCGCTCGTGTGGAAAATTGTGCTCGTCGTCGAAGCCCTGGGTGGCCATTCCACCGGCGTTGGTCATCAAATTCATTCCGCATTTCAGTCCTACGACGTGCCCGTTATTCTTGCCTATGCGCTGGCCTTCATCGTCGTCATTCAAGTCGTGGAGTTGGGAATTTTGCAACCCCTGCAGGCAAGGGCGAACAGATGGCGGAGATAGTTGCGCCGCTGCAGGTCCGCATCACCCGCAAAGCTTTCCCCGCTGTTGGTGGTCGCGAAGAACTGACTGTCCTGCGCGATGTCTCATTCGATGTCGCGCCGCGTTCGTTTGTGGTGATGACCGGACCGTCGGGTTGCGGCAAGTCTACGCTTCTCAACATTATAGCGGGCATAGACACCGACTTCGAAGGCTCCATTAAACTCGGCCACGGCGATCCCAAGCTCGCATTTATATTCCAGGCACCGCGGCTTCTTCCGTGGCGCACGGTCGAGCAGAATATAGCGCTGGCGTTGCCGCCGGGCGATCCACGCCACGCCCTCATTCCCGAAATGATCAAGAACGTCGGTCTCGAAGAGGCGGCCAACGCCTATCCGGAGCGCATATCGCTGGGCATGCAGCGGCGCGCCGCCCTGGCGCGCGGGTTCATTCTAGAGCCCGACATTCTGATGATGGATGAGCCGTTCGTGTCGCTCGACGATCCAACGGCTCAATCGCTGCGCGAACTTCTGATTTCTCTATGGAACCGGCGCCCTGTTACGGTTCTGTTCGTGACCCATGATCGCGCCGAAGCAGTTATGCTGGGCACCCGCATCTTGCGGCTCGCGCCCGGCTCTGCGACTATTGTTCAGGATGAGCGGGTCGGCCTGTCGACACAAGAAAGAACGGATCGCGACAAGGTCCATACCGAACAAAAGCGCATATTCGGCACGGTCTGAACCGGTGTTTGTGTGCTCGGCTTCGATACACGTTTCCCATGGAAGAAAATAAATCCTCGATGATGCGCTCCGAGCCGCACAGTCCCCGCTTTCTCGCCAGCGTGCGCAGCGTCGGCGAAGCGCTCCTGTGCGTCGAAGCCGGCGCCGACGTCATCGATTGCAAAGATCCTGACAAAGGCGCGCTGGGTGCGTTGCCCCACGACATCGTGCGTGCGATCTGCAAGGCTGTGCCGCCCGCGTGCCCAGTCAGCGCAACGATCGGCGATGTCGCGCCCGATCCCATCCAACTTAAGGCGTGTGTGGAGGCAATGGCCTCGACGGGCGTCGACTACGTCAAGATCGGAATATTCGAAGGCGGCGATGCGCGGGCAGCTGTGGCCGCGTTGAGACCGGGCCGGTTTCACAACGCGCGGCTCGTCGGTTTGCTGCTGGCCGATCGCGATCCCGATTTCAGCTTGATCGAGACCATGGCGGCGGCCGGCTTTGCGGGCGTGATGCTCGATACGGCCGGCAAGTCCTCCGGCGCTCTGACGGATGTGATGGCGCCCGCGCGTCTGCAAAGCTTTATTGAGCAAGCGCGGCGTGCCGGACTGTTTACGGGGCTGGCTGGATCGTTGCGCGCCGGGCACATCGCTCCGCTTTTGGCGCTCGACCCAGACCTGCTCGGCTTCCGCGGCGCATTGTGTGTGGCTGGCGACCGTCGCGGCACGCTTGATCGCAACGCCTTAAGCGGTGTACGGCAGCTGCTCGCACGGCCAGCGCAGGCCGCCCCCTCTATTCACAAGGTTTCATCATGACGGGCCGTCTCAGCGGACAAAAAATGGCGGCCGAACAGGCGGCTGCTGGCGGCGCGCACAGCCGCGACAATATTTTTGTCCACGACTACGTCATCGATTGCCATATCGGGATCTACGCCGAAGAAAAGGGCGTCACCCAGAAAGTGCGGCTGTCTGTCGATGCGTACCTCGCGCCGCACGTGCGCAGTACGGTCGATGAAATGACCGAAGTGCCGTCCTACACCGACATTATCGACGCCATAGATGAACTGGGCAGTTCGGGTCACATCAATCTGGTCGAAACGTTCGCCGAAGAGATCGCCAAGCGGCTTTTGAGCGATGCGCGCATCGGCGGCTTGCTCATTAAAATAGAAAAACTGGAGCGCGGCCCGATTCGCGGCGTCGAAATCTATCGCACGCGTGCTGTGTCGGCGTAGGGGTGGCTGCTGAGTTGGAATCAAGCTAAATCTCACAGCGTCATCCCGGCGCCGGCCGGGACCCGTCAAAGCAATCTAAAGCGCAATGCAGCGTTCATGGTGATCTGAAGTCCGTGCCCGTGCCGCTCGTTGGCCAGATCCCGGCCTTAGCCGGGATGACGGGGAGGAGAATGCGGTGGCTCAATTTGAGTTTCCGGTAGCATGCCCATGAGTCAAATCATTTGAAGGTTGGGACTCGATGTCGGAACAGCAATCGAAACCCACGCTTTGGTATCGCCACCTCTATGCGCAGGTGCTGATCGCAATCGCTGTAGGAATCGCGCTGGGCCACTTCTATCCCGGCCTTGGCCAGCAGATGAAGCCGCTCGGCGATGCCTTTATCAAGCTCATAAAAATGGTGATCGCACCGATCATCTTCTGCACGGTTGTCACGGGCATCGCGGGTATGCGCGACCTGAAGCAGGTTGGCCGCGTCGGCGTCAAGGCGCTTATATACTTTGAGCTCGTGACCACCCTCGCGCTCATCATCGGGCTCGTCGTGGCTCATGTCGTACAGCCCGGTGCCGGCATGAATATCGACGCCAGTACGCTCGATACCAAAGACATCTCGGCCTACGTCACGAAGGCCAAGGAACAGGGCACGGTTGAGTTCTTGCTCAACATCATTCCAGCGACGCTCGTTGGAGCTTTTGCCGAGGGAAACATTCTGCAGGTCTTGCTGGTCGCCATCCTGTTTGCATTTTCGCTCCAGGCGATAGGCGAGCGGGCGCGCGATTTGACCGACCTCATCGAGCAGTTCTCGAAGGCGATGTTCGGCGTCGTTGCAATCATCATGAAGGCCGCGCCCATCGGCGCATTCGGGGCCATGGCCTTCACCATCGGCAAATATGGCTTTGGCACGCTGCTCGCGCTCGGTAAGTTGATGGCGGCCTTCTATATTACATGCCTGTTGTTCGTGATCGGCGTGCTCGGCTTGATTGCACGCCTCAACGGTTTTTCGATCCTCGCCTTCATACGCTATATCCGCGAAGAGTTATTGATTGTCCTGGGCACGTCGTCATCCGAAACTGTGCTGCCACGCATGATTGCCAAGCTTGAGCGTCTGGGATGTGCGCCGCAGGTTGTGGGTCTCGTGGTCCCGACCGGTTACTCGTTCAATCTCGATGGTACCTGCATTTATCTGACGATGGCGGCGATGTTTTTAGCTCAGGCCACCAACACCGATTTGAGCCTTGCCCAACAGCTCGGAATTCTCGGTGTGCTGCTGTTGACATCGAAAGGGGCGGCCGGTGTCACAGGCTCGGGCTTCATCGTGCTGGCCGCAACGCTGGGCTCGGCGAGTACCATTCCCGTGGCTTCAATCGCGCTGATCCTGGGTGTCGATCGTTTCATGTCGGAGGCACGCGCCTTGACCAACCTCGTGGGAAATGGTGTGGCGACAATCGTCGTGTCGAATTGGGAGAACGCGCTCGATCATCAAACACTGGCGGAGCAACTGGCCAGTCCGACGCCAGCCGGGTTGCAGACGTCAAGCATCAGTTGAGCGGAAGTGCCTGCCCGGACGGTCGATCGCGGGTATCAGCCGGCGAACCAGCACAACGTGTTCCAACATACGCGCGCGACGCTGACGGTAGGCTGACGATCTGCGCTTGTCATGCAACCAGTGTTACCAGAAACCGCACCACCACACATGAGAGGAACGCTGCAAAGGCCAGCTCAAGCTTACGTTTATCGATGCCGTGGGCCATGCGGACCCCGTAAGGAGCGGCAAACACACTGAGCGGCATGATGAGGACAGCGGCCAGATTGACGTAGCCCAAAGAGAACGGCGGCAATCCCGGGACACCCCAGCCCGACCAGATATAGCCGATGAGCCCCGGCAGCGCGATGATGGGACCGATGCCGGTCGCGGTCGCGACGGATTGCAGAAGCGGCTTGCCATGCAGTGTCAGCAGCGGAACCGTGAACGTTGCGCCGCCAATGCCCATGAGCGTCGAAATGGTGCCGATCACAAAGCTCAAGCCTTCCAAAAATGGCGGCCGTGGCAGCGTATCGGCGAGCCGCCAGTCGTCACGGCCAAGCGCCATTTTCGCGGCGAGTAACGACCCGAAGATAACCCACACCCAGCGAAGCGCTTCACTGCTCGCATCCTTGGCAACGAGCGTCCCGGCGATGACGCCGAGGGCTACCCACGGGCCGATGCGGCGCACGACCGCCATGTCGACCGCGCCGCGCGCGTGGTGAGCTGCCAGCGATCGCAAAACCGTGGGCGCGATGACGGCGAGCGTGGTGCCGAGCGCCATGTGCATGCGCACGTCCTCAGCGACGCCAGCCGCGCCAAAAGCCTCGTAGAGCACCGGCACCAGAATTCCGCCGCCGCCGATGCCCAGCAAGCCTGATAGAAATCCGGCCGCCAGACCAGCCACGATCACGACGGCGATCAGCAGCCATAAGCCGTTTCCAGTAAGGGCGAGCGCCATCAACATCTAGGCCGCGCCGACAAGATCAACGGCCGGCATGGTGCCTTCGACAAGCTCGGCTGCTTGCATGAAAATGCTGGCGTCCGCATCGCGCTTGGTCACGCTCTCGCTCAAAAACCGGCGGAACAGACGCCCACGCGGCTGGCCATGATAGAGCCCCAAGATGTGCCGCGTGATGTTGTTCAGTTTGCCGCCGCCCGCGAGGTGCGCTTGGGCGTAGGGGACGAGCGCCCGCAAAACATCAGCGCGCGAAAGCGCAGTTCCCGAGCCGCTGAATATCAGGTGATCAACCGATGCCAGCAAAAACGGATCGTGATAGGCAGCGCGGCCAAGCATGACGCCGTCGACATGCGTTAAATGTTCGGCCGACGCGTCGAGCGTTTCGATGCCGCCATTGAGAACGATGGTCAGATCGGGCCGCGCCGCTTTCAGGCGATAGACGCGTCCGTAATCGAGCGGGGGAACCTCGCGGTTCTCCTTGGGCGACAATCCCTTGAGCCACGCCTTGCGCGCATGGACGATGAACGTGTTGCAACCAGCCTGCGCCACGCAATCGACAAAGCGCTGAAAGTCGGCTTCTTCGTCCTGATCGTCGATGCCGATGCGGCACTTGACGGTGACGGGGATGGTCACGGCCGCGCGCATTGCAGCGACGCATTCGGCGACCAGCTGAGGCTCGGCCATCAGGCAGGCGCCGAATCGGCCCTCTTGAACGCGGTCCGAAGGACAGCCGACGTTGAGGTTGATTTCGTCGTAGCCGTAATCGGCGCCGATGCGTGCCGCGCGCGCGAGCTTGGCCGTATCTGACCCGCCAAGCTGCAAGGCGATCGGATGCTCGGCCGGCGAAAACCCGAGCAGGTGTTCGCGCTTGCCATGGATCACAGCGTCCGCGGTCACCATCTCGGTATAGAGCAGCGCGTGCCGTGTCATGACACGATGGAAGAACCGGCAATGCCGGTCCGACCAATCCATCATCGGTGCAATACAGAATCTATGTGCTCGATAATTCAACAGATTTCCAATATATATCATAAGCATAAAACGTGAACGTGCACACGTATGTTGCCACTATGTTCTCGCCTGTGCGATCGCTTTACCTTCCACTCTGTGCCCGTTTCGCACGAGAAAAGCCAGCCAGAGGTCCTGCACACATGGCCACGATCGTGAAGCTCGGTTCGGGTCACTGGCGCGCGCAGATCCGCCGCCGACAGCAATACGCCTCCCGCACCTTTCTGCAACGTGCCGCCGCCGAGACATGGGCCCGAGACACCGAACGAGCCTTCGACAAAGGCATCGGTATCAACGCCGTTAGGGTCGACCACAAAACGACGTTCGCCAAACTTATCGACAATGCACATTGCCGACCTGCGAATTCCGGTCCAAGGCGGACACCAATTACGGTGGAAGGCGGACACGCGCACGGTGATTGCGGACACTTGGTGATAGCGGCCTGAAGCCTGCCCCCGCCGGCATCCGAATCAGCGGCTCGATCTCCCTGGCAACCAGGGAGTGATTGATGCCAAAGGCCGTCATGAAGGCGCTGGATGCCGACGCGGCGGAGTGAGTGGCGTTCCGGCCATGGGATGCACTCTCGCTGCACAAAGGGGAGCATCCTCGGGCTTGTCCAGGACAAGTCCGAGGATGACACCTGTGTGGTGTTGAGGTCGCGCGCATCGCGTTCACAACGGCCCATTTTCCATGTTCCGCACGCCACCTTGCCACGGAGCGCGGTTTGCGGGACGATCGCGCATTCCTGTTCGTATCGCGGAGGCCCACCCATGCGCGCGCGACCCATTCTGTTTACCCTGTTGGTTCTCTCGGCGGCTTTGCTCGCCGCATCCGCGAAAGCTGAAGATCCGGGCCTTGCGGAACGAGCCGCCGACGCCCTTACGCGCCTCGTCTGCAAAGACAAAGTTGCAACGGCCAAGTTCATCGCGGAAGTCAAGGAACAGCAATCGGAGGGCAAAATCGCTGCCGACATCTGGGATTTCAACGCGACGTGCGCAACCATCGATCTGCCGCGCGTGCCCGTCCACGACACCGCCGATCCCTCGACGGACGCTACGCATACCAACTGGATCTTCGACGCGCAATACAGTCCCGATGGTAAATCCATCGTCAGCACCGGCTTTGACGGCACGTTGCGGGTCTGGGACGCTGAAACCGGGAAGCCGAAAATAAAAGCCGCAGCAAGCGGGGCGGCCGGCTCGTCGGGAACGATCGCGCCGGCGCGCATCCGCTCAGTCACCTTTATCGGCACCGGCGCTCTCGTTGCCGCCGCCGGCGACAGCAGCCTCGCGCGCGTGTTCGATGCCGTTTCGGGCAAGATGACTGCGGAGTTGCCATTCAAGCCCGCGAACATGACTGAGTTCTCCTTCGGTGCAAGCCTCGCTGGAACGTCAGACGGCCTGGTGTTCGTTGGCGGCGCGCATGACGAAGTCCTCGCGATCGAGGCCGCCTCCAACACCGTGCGCTACCGGCTGCCAGGCCACGGCGAGAACGCATCTTCGATTGCAGTATCCGAGACGGCCCGGCTGGTCGCAACGGCTGCTAAGCGCCCCGACAACATGAGCCTCTTGCAGTTCTGGAAACTCGACACGGGCGAGAAGACGGGCGAGATTGCCGCCATCAAGCAAGATTCTCTCAAGCTCAATTTCTCGCGCGACGGCAAGCTGCTGGCTGTGGTGGCTGGCGGGGACGCGCTGATCTATTCAGTTACCGAAAAGAAGTTGATCCAGACCATCAAGGTGCATCCCTACTACTCGGCTTTCGATGCGGCCTTTACCGCCGACGGCAAAGGCCTAGTGACCTGCCAGGCGCAACCCGCTCTGTGGGATATCGCAAGCGGCAAGCTCGTACGCTACTTCGGGCCGTTCCGCGACCTCTGCCACACGGTCGACGTCAGCCCCGACGGCAAGTTTGCCGTCACCGGATCGATGGGCTCGGACGTGCGTGTGTGGGAGATCGCAACCGGCGTTTTTCATCGGCGCCTCGGCCGCGATGTGCATCCGCCGCGTTGACGCCGCGCAAGACACTCGTCCGCGCGTCCGGCTCCGCGACGTACGCGGTGCAGACGGCCAGCTCAGTTCGGTCACAGTCGACGCTAAAATGGGCTTTGGCGGCTGAGCGTTCCCCGCCTCGAGCGAGCGGTAACGCACGAGGAACACCCCGCCTCGCTCCTTGTCTAGGATTTGGCCGATGGGCGGGTTATACTCGGGGCTCGCAGCCTTCTTTACGTGAGGACTTGCCGTGCGCATTCTGGTTGTCGAAGACGAAAAAGATCTGAACCGGCAGCTCGTCTCGGCGCTGGGCGATGCGGGCTATGCCGTCGATACGACATTCGATGGCGAAGAGGGATTCTTCCTCGGCGACACAGAGCCCTACGATGTCGTTATTCTGGATCTCGGACTGCCGAAAATGGACGGCCTTTCCGTGCTCGAACAATGGCGCCGTGCCAACCGCAACATGCCCGTCATCATTTTGACGGCGCGTGATCGCTGGAGCGACAAGGTCGCCGGCATGGACGCGGGTGCCGACGATTATCTGGCCAAGCCCTTCCACATGGAAGAGTTGCTGGCCCGCGTGCGCGCTCAGGTTCGGCGCGCGACCGGACACGCCAAAAGCGAAATCGAATGCGGGCCACTGCGTCTCGATACCAAATCGGCGCGCGTCACGTGCGATGGCCAGCAGGTCAAGCTGACCTCGCACGAATACCGGCTGCTCGCGTATCTGATGCACCACCGCGGCCGCGTGGTCTCGCGCACGGAACTCGTCGAGCATCTCTACGACCAGGACTTCGATCGCGATTCAAATACCATCGAAGTGTTCGTCGGGCGCCTCCGCAAAAAGATTCCCGTCGACGTGATCGAGACGGTGCGTGGCCTTGGCTACCGGATGGCATCGGAATCTGATGCGGCTTAATTCACTTGCTTCTCGCTTGATTGCGACGTCTGCGATCTGGCTGCTCTTTGTTCTG
>JANNUW010000107.1:0-1473 GCA_031414095.1 Hyphomicrobium sp.
TCCATGTAGACCAGCACGCGATCTTGCCGCGCGAGCACACAGCCGTGGATCGCACCGGCCTTCAGGTACAGGCTAGGCTCGGTGTTGATCTTGCGGGCGAGCGTATAGAGCCACGAGGTCTTCAGCCGTGCGTTCCGGTTAAGTTCGATCTTGTCGAACTCCTCCATCAGGTCGCCGAAGATCGTGCCTTGAGCGCAACCGGAAGTCTGGGTCTTCTTGCGCAGCTTCTCCTCATAATCGGTTTGTCGTTTGGTGCGCACGACGATGGTATCGATATCCTCGGCGTGTTCGATCGCGGTGATTTCATCGTCAGGCTTAAGCATGTTCTGGTTGAGCAGATAACCGACGGCCAGCAGATCGGGGTGGTCGCCGATCGTCATCATCGTCACGATTTCGCGCGCGTTGAGAAACAGCGTCAACGGCCGTTCGGTGACGACGGCGGTCTCGATCGCCGCACCAGTCTGGTCGATGCCCGGCACCGTAACGGAAAGGCGGGGATCGTCTGGGGTGGGGCGTACGGTAAATTCATCGGTCATCGGGGGCTCGTCGATATCGCCAAATTTGGTCCGAACGCTACATTGTTGGCGGGTTCGATTGAAGTGTTATAGCAACAGGCTTTGCGGGCGAGGCGTGCAGCCATATAGTTCAACGCACAACAACAGGAGTAGAACAACACATGACGGATCTCAAAAGACGCAGGTTTTTGAAAACAGCTGGCGTCGCTGGAACAGTGGCTGCGGCGAGCACGCTCGCGGCACCGGCCATTGCACAAGGCTCGCCGGAAATCCGCTGGCGCCTTGCGGCCAGCTGGCCGAAGTCGCTCGACACGCTCTATGGCGCCGCCGAAAACATGGCGAAGTACGTGTCCGAGGCGACCGACGGCAAGTTTCAGATCCAGTGTTTTGCGGCCGGCGAAATCGTGCCGGCGCTGCAGGTGACGGACGCCGTCATCAACGGCACGGTCGAGATGTGCCACACCGCGCAGTATTACATGTGGGGCAAGGACCCGACCTGGGCGCTGGGTTGCGCCGTGCCGTTCGGCCTCAACGGACGCCAGCAGACGGCGTGGTGGAGCGAAGGCGGCGGCGAAGCGCTGATGAACGCCTTCCATGCCAAGAGCAACGTCTACGCACTGTTGTGCGGCAACACCAGCGCGCAGATGGGCGGCTGGTTCCGCAAAGAAATCAATACGCTCGACGATCTCAAGGGGCTGAAGTTCCGGGCTGGCGGGTTCGCCGGCGCCGTCATGTCGAAGCTCGGCGTCATTCCCCAACAGATCGGCGGCGGCGACATCTACCCCGCGCTCGAGAAGGGCACCATCGACGGGGCCGAGTGGGTCGGACCCTATGACGACGAAAAGCTCGGCTTCTACAAGGTCGCCAAGTACTACTACTATCCGGGCTGGTGGGAAGGCGGCGCGATGTTGACGGCGCAGGTCAACAAGCCGAAGTGGGATGCGTTGCCGAAGAGCTA
>JANNUW010000108.1:0-14666 GCA_031414095.1 Hyphomicrobium sp.
CGGGCCCCACGCCTGCGGCCAGTCTTTGGTCTTGATGGCGGCCTGAACGTTGCGCTGCCATGTGACTGCGTCGAATTTCTCGGGCTGGGGCAGCGGCGCAAACTCGCTATCCAGCGCCTTGCTGATATAAGCGATGGGATCCAGGGTCCCGGCCTTAGATGCTGCCCGGATGATGGCAAGCAGCTTTACCGCGCCATCCCTTTTCGTCGAAGTCCGCTTCAGCCATTTGCCGATAATTGATCTATTGGGTTTTAAGGAAGTGGTTTTGAGAAGGTCAAAGCCCTCCTTCCAAACCTCTTGGTTGATGGAAGTAGGCGAGGGTGTGGAAATTTCGACACCCTTGATTTCACCAGTTGGTTGCTGACCCCCAATTGTCGTCATTTCGACAATTGGTGATTTGCCTTCTTCAAGACGCTCTTGAGGCGCATGAGCGCCCGCTTCAGCGGAAGGTTTTTCTCCCCTTAAGGATTTAATACTTTTAGTATTTACTATGTGTCCTTGTTTTCCGGAAGCGGCTGAGCCGGATGCGGTAAACCCGGAAGCGGGGATTTGTTGAGGTTTTTCCGCTTCCTGATTTTCCGGAAGCGGCCCACCGTCATGGAGCGCCGCGGCATGGGCCATAGCCTCCGGGCTGTCGTAAATGACGTACTCAAAGGTGGCAAACTTGTTGCTGGCAGCCCGGTTCTGGAAGCGCTTAACATAGCCGGCACTCTCAAGCTCTTTGAGGATCGAATATGCCCGGTCTTTGCCAATGCCAAAACGCCTGCGAAGGTCCGCAACAATGACTTTCCAATGTCCCGGCTTGGCCAAGAGGTAAACCAAAGCGCCAAGGGCATCTGCGGATAGCTGTTCATCATCAGCGGTAGCGTTGGGGATAATGGCATAGCTGCCGGAATGTTCGCGCCTGATAATCATGCGGCTAGTTCCATTTCTTCAAATTGGTTGTCGCGAACTACGTTGGCGGCCATGTCGCACCAAAGGTTGACTGTGCCGATGGGACCGGAGCGCTGCTTTTCAATCAGCAGCTCCAGCTTGTGTTTGGAAGCATCTAGCTCGGCCATACGGTCGGCTTCCGCCGCGGCCGCAGCATGGCGCTGGCGTTCCAGGTAATAGGCTTCCCGATAGGCAAACAGGACCGTATCTGCATCCTGCTCGATTGAGCCGGACTCGCGGAGGTCTGACAGCTGGGGGTGCTTGTCGTCGCGGCTTTCAACCCCGCGGTTCAACTGGGCAAGGGCGACAACCGGGCAATCTAGGCGCTTGGCCATTTCAGCCAGGCGGCTTGAGATTTCGGTATATTCATTGACCTTTGAAGGCGTGTTGGGGTGCCTCATCTTGTGCAAGTGATCGACAATCACAAGATCCAAGGTCTTGCCGTTGCGCTCCAATCTGGATTTGGCCACCTGGATACGGGCTTCAAGTTCAGGAGCCGATAGTCCCGGCGCGTCGTCTATGACCAGTGGCCATGATTTCATTTCTTTATCCGCGGATTCAACCCAGCGCATCTCAGTATCGCTAACAAGGCCGCGAATGAGGTTCTGATAGCTAACCACCGCTGTTCCCGGCGTCCACAAACGGCAACTGGTAAGGCGTGGGGTCAACAGGGGCACGGGCATCTCAAGGCTGGCATAGAAAACACCACCGCCACCCTCGGCGATGTTGTAGGCAAGCTGGACTGCCAGCGCGGTCTTACCCATTGAGGGGCGCCCACCGAGGATGATGTATTCGCCGCGGTGAAGCCCACCGGTGAAGCGGTCCAGGGCAGCAATACCGGTCTTGATGGCGTTGCGGTCGATTTCTCCGTTCCTGATGCGGGTAATGCGGTCCACCATGGCCGTGGTGGCCTCGCCAAGGGTGGAAGTGGTCTTGCGCGTGGCTCCATTGTCAAACAAGGACTGCATGGCTTCTACATGGCTCGCCAGGACGGGCCTGAAGGTATCCCCCACGCCGACGGTGTCGGCATCGGCAATGAGCTTATGGGCAGCCTCAATGACAAAGCGGCGGGCTGATAGGTCGCGCAATAATTCGGCATGAGATTTGAGCGAGATGGCCGGGGCCGCGCTGGCAACTAATCGGGCAAGGTAGCCAATCCCACCCAGCTCATTCAGGGTTTCGTCTTTGGCAAAAGCATTTTGAAGGGTGAAGGCGCTGGCAACCTTGCCACCCGACGCCAAGGAAGTGATGGCGTCAAATATGCGCGCGTGTAGAGGCTCCTGGAAGTGGTCCGGCCTTAATAGGCCAGAGATTTGCGGCCAAAGCGTTCCGCTAGTGTCGGAAAGCAATGTCCCAAGCAGGCCTTGTTCAACATCTATGTTGGCCGGACCCTGCATTTCAAGCCCCATCCTTGTGCAGCCAGGCAAGGAGGCGGAGCTTCTCAACAATGCGGGCAGTCACCACGCCGACTGGTTCAGGTCCGGACCGCGCATTGATCGCAGCCGCAACAAGTGGCTGAGCCATAACGCGCCTTCTGGCTTCCCTGCGTTCTTGCGGGGACATTGACATAAAGCGGCGGAATTCTGGCGAGGGGTGAATGCGAGGTTCGCTCATGACGCAAACTCCGCATCCAAGATGGCAAGCGGCACATCGAGGCGGTAACGGGCATGGGTGCCGCTATATGGACCGCCGTGGGGCTCTTCTATCGTTTGAACCGGCAAGCCGCACTTGCGCAACAAGAAGACGTAATGTGAAATTCGTGGGGCGGGACGTTCTAGTGTTGTGAAGCCCTTCGGTCCCGTTACAATGAGTTGAGCCAGCGCCCAAGATGCTCTGCCCTTGGTCGAGACAATTTCGTCGGTATCAAGACGGCGAACGCTTAGGGCTTTGATCTTCTCGATGTCGCCCCGGATCGCGATAGGAGGCGGGGCTATGAATTCGGTTGGTTGTGTGTTAGTTTCCATTTTGCAAAATACCTTTTGGCCCGATTTCAGCGATGGTGCGCTGGTCGGGCCTTTTTGTTGAGGAGTTAAGCTGCGAGTTTTTTGTTTGGGGACTGTGGGAGGTTTTCTACCCAGGCCCTAAGGTCATCGACCAATACCAGGGAACGCCTTCCCGATTTACGGAGGGTAATTTCACCACGACCTGCGGCTTCGTAGATCGATGAGCGCCCGACCCCTGCGCGTCTTGCTGCTTCAATGATACTTACTGCGATTTCCAATTTGTCTCCAAGTCCGCCCGCGTTTGTGTGGGCCGGACTGGACATAGCTTCCCAAAATTCGCGCGCCTAATTCGCGTAATTCGCGCAAATCATTTTTTACGCGAGTTTCTCAAGTACCTGATATTCAATCATAATCGGCAAATCTCGCGCGAATGCCTACCGGCTCAGTTTTCTTTTCCGCCCAATTCTGCGGGGCGCGGAAGCAGCATCGTCTTTGTCTAGCGCATCGAGTCGGGCAAGTGTAACCCTATCACCAAACTTCGCTCTTCCCCAATTCCTAATGTCTTCGCGACTACACGCCTCTTGGGAGGAACGCCATGAGCGAAAATCTGCATCCAACTGTTTCTGAGAAACATCTCCGATCTTTTTTGGTATATTTTGGCTAGTCAGTGGTGCGATGTGTTCGCTCTTCATAGATCTATCGGATTTTGACTTCCAACGTTCAAATTCTGCCCTGCTTACGCAAAGTCCACGCTTTTCTTCTCCTACTGAAAAAATGTACCGGACATTGGAACGGACTGTGGCATAGCTCTGCAAGTTCCAGTCCAAGAGCTGCCGGCAGGATGCACCCAATCCAAGCCTCTTGGATTCTGGTTCGCCCAAAGCCGCAACCACAAGATCATCTCGCGTTAGTTCCCGGAACTTTTCTCCGCCTTGCAGAGCAGGGTCACTTTGCCAGAGCGTCAGCCCGCTGAGGGCAAAATCACCTTGCCAAAACGCGTCCATCAGTTCGAGCCAGCATTCGGCCCGTGTCTTGCTGCTCCCTGTCGCCATCTCCTCGGCGAGTTCCCAGAGCAAAACCAAGTCGTTGTTCAATTCTTGAACCATCATCGTTACTTTCGCTGTGTCGTGTCCAAGGCGTCTACGGACAATAGCGGATTGTGACGGGCGATGCCGGACGAATTGGATTAGCCCTCACAACCTAAATGCCCCAGATAGCTCGCGCCGCTTTAAGTGTACAGCACTTGCGGCGGCCCCTGGCGCCGGCACCCCCATCGGTGCATCAGCGCCCGTGGTCCCGTTTGCTAGACCTTTTTGTTGGCCCTCAATTTCCTCCATAGGGAGACGATGATTTGGTGAGAAATTTCATCGGCGTCTTCTGACCAGTCCGCTTTTTTCATCAGTTCAGAGTCTTCGGACCACAAGCAGAAATGATTGCGAACAAAAATGCCAAGTGAGAAGTGCAATCTCATTAAATCGATCTCGTCTGTTATTGCCAAAAGTTCTGCTCTCTCGTGTTCAGGCATTTGGAGTTCGAGCAACTCGGCGGCTTCGTCTATTGAGGTTGGAAGTTGAGGTGAATTCATAAGAGTCCTAACACTCATTTTTAGCTCGTGATGGTCACATTCCCACTTGCTTGCTTACGCGGCTCGCGCCTTGCGATTACTTGCAAGTGATAAATACACTGAACCTTTTGGCGAGATCAGTAATGTCCACAAGCTGTCTCTCTTTGACCGTTGACGACGTTTTAAAGGGTATCGAATGCGCCTCTAGAAAATTCATTGCTACGCTTCCCTTAATTGCAAAATTCACATTTTGTGGAATAGACCCCGTGGCATTGGCGATAGCCAAGTCGTTTATGCGCGAGTTCACTATGCCGACGATAAGGCCAGACGAGTCGATGAGCGGTCCACCACTATTTCCGGGCTGCACTGGAGCCGAGATTTGAAAGAAACGAACGTCGTCACCCAGGCCGGAAAGGGAGGTCACATTGCCAGAGACAATATTGCCGGACGCACTTAGTATTCCTGCCAAGGGATACCCATATATTGCAATCGTCTCGCCAGCTTTAACTGATTGCCCACCTCGAAAAGTCGCAACATCCCCCTCGGGGTAAGTAGTATCCACCTTCAAAATCGCGAGGTCATTTTGGACATCTGTCCGAAGTAACCGTGCTGATCGGCCAATGTCACCCGACTGTGTTACATTGAACGTGGTACAATTCTCAATGACGTGGTTGTTTGTAAGGACGATGCCCGAGGTTGCAATCACAACGCCGGTACCAGATTTTGATACAGGCTTTGATTGGGCGCCTTGTTCGCCGGCTCGTTTAGTAGTCGTTTCTGCACGGGGTATTGAGTTATTCGCCGCCAGACCCGCCTTTACGCAGCCTACCAATGAAACTATTAAATCTGCGTTGTTATCCAATTCAAAGTGGTAATTACCCGAAGTAAAAAAAATCTCCATTTTCTTGCTTTTGGCAAACGTCGTAATCAGCTTGGTGTCCGTCGGCATGAGCACAATAAAACCTTCATTGTCAAACCCAATGCCCCTCCGATTAAACCACGAACCTCGGTCAAATCGATAGTGCAGATTGACTTCCGTGCCTTCTCCTATTTTCCAACCTTCATTGCTAAAACCCAAGACCCAGCTGAAGTCCCTACCGATACTCACGTAGAGAGTGGTACCACGATCAACTGAAAAGGCGGTGCATTCCTTGAACTTTCCAGTATCATCATCCCTGTTGGTTGACCCAGTCCATTGCCCCGGCATCGGATAGGCGACTTCGCCGCTGCGGCAAGGCACAGAGCCAAAAATAATTCCCAGAAATATAAGCAGAAGAAGGCGAAGCATTGGCTCACCGCGAACTGATAGCTTTGTCATCTAGACGTTAACGGGATGGTTCAGTCAAGATACCACTAAATTAGTGGCTTTGGACGGTACGCCGGGCTGCGGTGCAGCAGCTTTTCGGGGATCAACCTAGCCCAACGTAAATTACAATATAACAGGCACGGGTTTTGATTGCTACTTGGGAACACCCCGGCTTGTGAGGCCGGGGCTGCATGAGTTTGGGTGATGATTATGCCGCCTTGAGCGCAAGCAGTTCATTCAGAACGGACGCGGCAAGCACTTCATCCGTGCTTTCCCCGAATTCAATCTCATCCTCTTCAGAATGAAGCACTTTAACTGCCGTGGCCTTGGCAAGAAGGCCCTGCAGTGATGTTGCCTTGATCTTCACCATTTTCTTGAGGAGGTAATCCTCCCTATTTCCATATCTGGTATTGTCACGCTCGACCTTCATAAGTCCGGCTTCGCAGTCAATTCTTCGGCGAGCTTTCCACCAGATTTCAATCGCCGCAATCAACTCGTCAATCCGCGCCTGCGCTTCGGGCCATGGCACAGAAACTATCATGGTGTCATCGCTCTTGAAGTACAACGCTGGCCATTCCTGCCCGGTTTCCTTGCTGTACTCAGCAATATATTGATCTGAGGGAACTCTTACACTACGTCGGGGCTTCAACTGTTTCAATTCAGTGAGGTGAAACGTTGAGTAATAGCCCTCCTTCTCGCCGGCGTGGCTCATAGGACGGTTGCTCCATTTTGCGTCGTTGGGCTTGGGCAAGCCAAACTCAGCGTCAGATTTGCGGGCTTTCAGCACGTCCGGCAAAGCAGGATATTGCTTCCTCGCAGCATCATGGGCCCGATCATATGCTACGCCGTTTTCCGTCCACTGTGCTTGGTTCAATAAAATCTGCTTGCTCAATTCAATCAATTCGGCATCCTGCCCCAAGATGGGGAAGGCTAAGGCCGGGGAAGCGCTGGCAATCACCAGTGCGGCGCTTGATGTGATGAAGTTGCGCCGTGATGTCGGCGCGGCTATAGCATTGTTAGCTTGTACCATAGGGTAGTCTCCCTGGTTTGAGTTAGAGCTGGGCAGGTGTTAGTAGCACTTGCCCAGCTTGCGCATATCTGCTAGCATAGCTTGTAGCATGTTGTCAAGCATAGGATACAGCATATGTCACCAATGGAAGTGGAAGAGAAGGTTCGGGAGAATAAATTGCGCCGGATCGCCCAACGTCGAGGATTCAGAATTGAAAAGTCGCGCCGCAAAGACCCCGACGCATTAGACTATGGTGGCTACATGCTGATCAAAAACGATATTAATGGAGTTGTTCTGGGCTCCACCGCGTTTACCTACAGCGCCACGCTTGACGATATTGAAAAGTATTTCGGCCTGAAAGCGGCCAAAGCGAAATCGAAGGCAAAGAAGACATATTAAATAAGGTCTCCAACAAATGGCCCGTACCGCCCAAATTGCTCAAGCAGACATTTCAAGGGTGTTACGGGCGTTCCGAAGTCTTGGCATCGAAGCGCAGGTCCGTATAATGCCTGACGGTACTATTATCATTGGTCCAACTGGGCAAGGCTCAGGCCAGGGTCAATTGAAAGGTGGCGAGGGGGACGAAATCAGGTTGTAAGCGTCGAATGTTGGAAAAGCTCTATTCACCCGAAGAAGTACTTGCCTTGTTTCCAGAAGGCTACAAAACTTCGTTGCGTCGCCTAATTGCCAAAGCAAAAGAGGCAAACTGTTGCTGCAAGCTGGGTAGAGGAATCGGGTTTACTGAAGACCAAGTTCGTGCACTATGGCCGCGGCGGAAAATCGGGCACCTACGAAGAGGTTCGAGCTTTATTGACAAAGGAAAAGCGGAAAAAATAAATCAGTCTTTCAGCGCTTCATAATAAAGAACTGAGCTGCGAAAAGATTTTGCCAAGAGCCAAGTCTTCCCCAATAGCTTAGTAAGCTGGTACCCTATGCGTCCTGCAATCAAACGGCCCATCCGAACCGCTGCCCTTGATATTGGCGTTGAAGTAGCGGCCCATGGATTCCGCGCCTAGCAGCGCGTCCACCGTTCCCTGGCCAATCTCGCAATAGTGGTAGTAGTTGCCCTTGAGCAGGATGACCATGTAATGCTCTGCCGCGTCATAGCAAACTCGCTGTACGAGGCTGCTGCGACCAATGGTGGCGCATTGGAAAGTATCGAGGGGCACAGGACCGCGATATTTCACGAAAACTGTTTCTGCGGCCGCGACACCGGATAGCGCCGCGTACAGGACTGCCGCTAGTAGGGCCCGGGAAAACATGATTTAGCCTACAACAAATTAAGAAAAAGGTAAAACCTGCTGCCTACTCTGTTTGAGTGGTTGAAATAGCCTGTAATTCTCTTGCGCCCTCAATCAAACTCGCCTTAGAAGCGCTCGGGGCGGAGAATAGAATGGTTGGCTGGGAAAAATACGGCCGGGATTGGCATAAACCGGACGGCGAGTGGGCACAGACCACGCTCGTTGAGAAAGTTGTTGGCGTCCATTATCGAAAGCCGGACGCGGCATCGTTTGCCAAGGCGGCCAAGAATGCTGAATCGCAGGGTTGCATTTACGGTGTTCGCCTGCAGCTTGAGCCTGACAACCTCGTCGATAAAAATGCAATAATGGTTTGGGGCGTTGCCGAGACTAAGGGTTGGCTGGGGCGGATAAAACAGGCCGAATGGCATATTGGTTATTTGCCGGCCGAGCTCGCAGCAGAAATACAACACGATCTGATTTCCATAGGTGTGCCGGTCGCCGCGGAGCTTTACAGTATTTTTGAAGAGGGTGACTTTCTCGAATTCAGCATAATAGTTCTAGCGCCGAAAGGTTTCGGGCATTCTTCGCGCGAACGAGCGGCGCGCAAAAGCAAGGGATCACCGGAAACACGCGTTGAGCACGCGTCGCGTTTAATAGCTGAAGAAAAGTTTGACGAGGCGATAAACTTTCTTCTCGATTGTTGCGAGGGTGAAGAGGCACTTAGTAAACAGTCAGGCCATGGCGTTGCCCCTTGGTGCTACGAAAGCCTCGCCAAGATATTCCGTAAATTGAAACTGCAGGATGAAGAAATTGCGATCATTGAACGGTATGACGCACAACTGAAGGCGCCAGGGGCGGGGCCGGCTCGGCTTCACTCTCGTCTAGACGCACTTCGCCCACAGACTAAATCTGCATGACGCGATACGTCTTATGAAAGTTGCTACAACAGGTTTTCAATCGCCCGGCGTTCCCGGCTCGGCAATGTGGGCCAGTGTTTCCCGGATGAACTGCTCGACCTGAGATTCTTCAAGTTCCAAATCAGCTATCGAGAATCCGGCAGCACTTGCATCTACCCTCAGCTTTTGCACAAGCATTTTGACTAGCGCATTATCCCCTATGGGCATCGGGGGCAATTTTCCGCTTACCCAGTCCTGCAGAAAATCGACGCCGCGCGTCGTCACTCGTCCACCGCCTGTGAGCCCGCGTTACTTGTCCGTACGCTCTACAATCAGATCATAGGCGGCATCGAATGTGCCTGCCGTCGCCGCCGGCATAACAGTTCCGTCGATCATGGCGACGCTCCAACAAACATTTGCCCAAACAAGCGAAAAGAACTGAGACTCGACAATTTGCCCGTAAAAGTACAGTCTCCCCAATATTAGGGGAGGGGCAGATGAAGACATGGGGATGTTTCGTCGCGGCTGGTATAGCCATATTACTGGGTGGCAACGCTCAAGCAGCGTCATACCAGTACGAGTTCACCGGAACCGTTACCGTTGTCACCTCGGGGCTTGCAGCCCAATTCTCTGTTGGAGAGGATTTCAAATACACATTCACTCACGACACAACCACGCCGGACAATTTCAATCTTAACGTCCTCGGTGGCATATACGAGGATGGCGTTACAAGCTTTACCGCGAATATCGGGAACGACATATTTGGGATCGGCACCGATAGCTTTATGTCGGTCTACAATGGTAACAATGGGAAGGACGAATTTGAATTTGACATTCACAATCCTTCCCATAGCCCCACTTTCGGTTCTTTATCGACCCAAAAGTTCGTCGTTGTTTTGACAGACCCCTCGGCCACGGCATTTCTTACCGATGCCATTCCAATATCGTTGCTGTTGGCGAGTTTTTCGATAAGAGAGTGGGCGCTCGCTGTGGATGAAGGCCAGGTGTTTGGGACCATTAATGGTGTGACAGTTTCAGAAGTTGTCCCTATCCCCGCTGCACTGCCCCTATTTATTGCAGGGTTAGGGGCTATGGGGTTTGCCGGATGGCGGAAAAGAAGGTCAGTCTGAAATATGATAGGTCCGCAGTGGACCGTCACAATTTAGTCCCGCATACATCCCCGCAATGGCGGGTGGCAAGCATTGGGAGATTGGGGATATTGTCGCACTCGGAAGATGGCCGACAACGACAATGTAAAACTGCATGATTTCGGCTTACTTGAAGCCGCTTAGTTACGGTCTTTCAGCCAATCGCCCTTCCGATTGCAGCTGATTGGGGGAGCAAAGGAGAGGTCATCTCGCCTTCTTCATAGCTACGATTTTGCCCTTCGGTTTGCCGGCCATAGTTGCAGCGATGGCTCCTGATATGCGGCCGGCTGCTGCTTTCACGGGGTCATCCGCTAAATGGGCATATCGGGCCGTGGTCTTTAAGTCAGCGTGGCCAAGGAGCTTTCCGATAATAGGCAACGCATCCCCACCGGCAAGGCCAACGCTGGCAAAGCTATGTCGGAGGTCATGAAGGCGTACATCCTTCAACTTTGCCTTCACGCGCACTTTCCTCCAGACCTTTTCCATGCCCTGGAAAGCGTTCTCTCCGGCCTCCGCGGGGAACACGAACGGAGAGCCTTCCACTTGTTCCAAGGCCGAGAGTATGGCAAGCGCAGGCGGACCCAGCGGAATGACCTTTGCACCTGTTTTTGAGTCAGCCAGGCGTAGACAAGACCGTTCAAAATCAACTTCTGACCATTTGAGCCCCGTAATTTCACTCTTCCGTGCCCCGGTGAATGTAAGGAGTCGGATAATGGCGAGCGCAGATCGGTTAGCCCCATCCGCCTCGAACTCCCGCAATACTTCCCCCAGCATGGCAAGCTCCTTCGCAGATAGGAAGCGTTCGCCTGTCTTGTCGGCATAACGTTTGACCCCCCGCACCGGGTTGTCGGGCCTCAGTTTTCGGCGCACGGCAAATGAAAAAATGCCTCCCAGGAGGCCTACAGTGCGGGTGGCGGTCCCTTTGCCACCTTCAACAATGGCTCGGCCCCATTTCTTGGTCTTGATGTCTGCTTTGGTCTTGCCCTTGGCAACATCACGCATGAAATGCTCAATATCGGTACCGGAAATCTCCGTAATAAGTCGCTTTCCGAGCAGCGGCTTGATGTGACGTTCAATGCGGCCAGTATCGGTTGAGAGGGTGGAAGCCTTCTTTGTCTCGGTGCCTTCCTGCAAATAGAGGTCACAGAGCGCTGAAACCGTCATTTCCCGGCGCTTCGCTGCAAGTTCATCTTGAGGGTCCTTGCCGTGCGCCACGTCGGCCAGAATGCGGTTGGCGACCTTCCTGGCGGCATCGGCTGTGAGGAACGTGCCAGAGGCACCATCTATCTTCATTTGCCGTCTTGGCGCATTTCTGCCGCCGCCATTAGTCCTGTACCGCACGATGAATGACTTGTGGCCCGACGGCTCGACCCGGAGGCCAAAGCCCTTCTTCTCAGTATCCCAGATGACGTACCGCAAAGCTTCGGGCTTTGCGCCATTTACAATGCGATCCGTCAGCTTTACTTTGCGTTCCATGTCAGCCATTTCCACACCATTCGCCTCGGTCACCACCCGGTCACCACCATTATTCCGGACGCCTGAGGACGCCTGCAACCATGCATGGCAGAAAAAGCCTGATTTTTCAATCTATTTTGAAAGGGTGCAGACGACTGCGGACAGCGGCAACCAACCGCCTTTGCCCTCCGAAGGCAGAGGTCACAGGTTCGAATCCTGTCGGGTGCGCCAATAACTAATTGAAATTATTATGTAAATCTTATAAGAAAACCTTAAACATCAAGTCTCTTATTTTCTGGCAACCAATTGGCAACCACTAGAAACTTTACGTGACCGCACCACGCCAGCGCGTTTTCCTGATCTAGCGCAGCCATACATCCCCGCCGCTCGTGAGTTCAAGCCGGAATGATTGGCTGATTACTGAAGTTTTGTGCGCCCGGACAACTGGTACACCCCATTCACTGCATGCGAGAAGGTCCCGGTTTTAACAGGCTCGTCGTTCTGGGGTGGCTGACAGACAATGACTTCAGCCGTTTTGGGGTCCGAGGCCTTGGGAAGCATCTCGGGCGGGTAGGTTACCTGTGTTCGACTCATACTCACAAAACCTGTATAGAGGGTGCTTCACGGATTGGGACAAAGTCCACATGGCCGCCGAGCAGTACTTCATCGTACAGGACAACAATGAATGGAAGATTAGCTTCAGGGACAAGCATTACGGTCCCTATGAAAGTCAGCTAGAGGCAATTGAGGCGGCGAAAGATGCAGCCTATGCCATGGGCGACATTGGAATTGATGCTGAGGTCTTAGTTCAGGATACCGGCCAAAAACTCAGGACTGCATGGTCCTACGGACAGGACTTTTACAAATAAGGGCAATAGAGACGATGGACGGGGGCCATAGTTCCCATGCCTCATGGCATTCCTGTTGCCCTAAACTCAGAACGAACGCTCACACCCTACGCAGCCACAGCAGCCTTCCGCTTCCTGCGCCATCCCATGAAGCCCATCACACTTTCTAAGCTGTCTGGCTTGTGTGGTGACACCAGAAGCTCCACACGTGGCGCAACACGATGAGGCGTGCTAAAGAGAGCGGCATGGCGTTCGATCCTGCAGTTCTCAGGGTAAATTACAATTATTCGAGGAAGTCCCTTGCGGACATCCTGTCCATACCGAGCATCGCGACCAGTCGCGAAGGGCTCTTCAGGGCGTCAGACTGGCTTCTCTTGTTTGTTACTCTCGATAAGGAAGCAGCTGAAGTCGGCGTTAAATACAACGATTATTTTGAAGATGGGGCGTTCTACTGGGAAAGTCAGAACCAACAGTCATTGTCTTCCCCAATTATTCAGAAAATCATCGGCGGAAAAGTGACCCCGCTACTTTTTGTCAGGGAACACGCAAAGATACGAGGCGATACTCAAGAATTCGTTTATGCTGGTCAGTTAGAGTATCTCGAACACGCCCCAAACTCATCAAATCCAGTGAAGCTCGCCTTCGCAACACCCGAAATAACAATGCCTATCCTTCCCCCACTGCAATCGCTCGTCGCATGGAAACCTACGGGTGCACATGCGCTGGGTGTGCCAGCCACGCTGCTGAAAAAATCCAAGAAAAAACTCATAGCTCGGTTGGCAACAGGTCAAGGTTTTGAGTTGGACCCAGTTGTGCGAAGGGCGATTGAGCTGCTGGCGATGGAGAAAGCGCGACGTTTTTACGAGATTAGAGGGTACGCGGTAAGAGATGTGTCGGGTCAACAACCCTACGATCTTCTTTGTGAAAAGAACGGGATGAAGAGCCGGCGGGTCGAAGTGAAAGGCACGCGTGGTGATGGAAGCACAATCATTCTGACAGGAAACGAAGTACGCGCGGCGCTGGAAGCGTCATCAATAACTGATCTTTTGATTTGTCATAGCGTGCAGTTGGACCAAACAGGCGAGAAGCCAAAGGCTCAAGGAGGCAAGCTCAAGCTGATCCAAAACTGGAAGCCTGATTGGGCATCGCTGGTGGCCACAGAATATCGATATGTTCTACCTACAGGCAGAGGACCCCAAGACAAATAGCAGACGCCCAACGCCTCTCCCGGGAATGGCTGGCAGCGCATCCGAAGAAGTGAGCGGCGCTGTCGCGATCAATTAGCCCCGTGGCATTTTTTGTATTTCTTGCCGGAGCCGCAGGGGCAAGGGTCGTTGCGTCCGGTATTTTTGAAGGTCGCAGCAGCCGTTGATGGGGCTATTGGGTTGTGGGCGAGACGCCAGTAGGACAAGGTTTCAACCCATTCCGGGATCAGGTCGGGGGCCTCGGCGGTCAGGCGGTCCTGCTCTGGTTCGGGCAGCTTGCTTTCACCACTGGCGATAGCAGTAAGGGAACGAAGGCCTGAGAAGGCTGCGACAGCATCCGTGTCTCCGCTCTCGATGATGGTGAGCCAGCTTGCAGGCGTGAGCGCCACGGCGCGGCTAAAGCCTTCGGCCCACATCTCCCAAAGGACGTCGTCATTTCGGGTATCGACTGCGAAGACCGGCTCATAGGCCGCAGGGGCCGTAAGCAGCCTTTTGGCGATGCTGTTGTAGTGATCCATGATGAGGGCGGTGATGTGCTGGACTTGGGTCACGTTCTCGAAGACAGGTGCATGGTCTTCACTGCCAGTTTGGCTCCAGATGTGCGGCATCCAGCGGCTTGGCAGGATCATCTCCGGGCAGACGATCACGCCTGTCAGAAAACCGTCCAGTTCTTCAATAAGCATGGCCTCGTCGTGTTCATCCGGCAGGTTGAGCAGGAAGTCATTCAGCTGATCGAGCTTGCTCTTGGCGGAGGCCATCGCAGTCCCAGTTCCACGGCAGGAGTTCGGTAACATCATTGATGGGATAAGTGGCGATGCAGGTCAAGCCTACCCAGTCACAGCAGCCCTCCGCCTGCGCCAGCCGAGCAGACTTACGCCTTGCAGGAATAACATCGGTGCGTGGCGGCGGTTCAACCCTCGGCTGTCCAGACGAGGATGGCCTTTCGTGCTGACGTGCCAGACATCCCAGAAATCGAGCGGAGATTGACGCCCTTCTTGGCTAACTTCGACAGGTAGGCATGTAGGCTGCCGGGCTTGTTGGGCATTTCCACGACCTCGGCCTTGCCTTCGCTAAATGCGAGACCCGATGCTTTGAGGGCTTTGATAGCATTTCGTGGA
>JANNUW010000109.1:0-1085 GCA_031414095.1 Hyphomicrobium sp.
CATGCAGCGAAAGAAGATCAACGTCTCGCATGTGCTGGCCGGGCAAAAACTTGGGCTCAAGGAGGTCGACGACGGCATTTGGCTCGTCTCCTTCATGCGCTATGATCTCGGATATATCGACCTGGAGCAGAGAACCTTGCAGACCATCGACAATCCGTTCGGCACGAGATTGTCACCCATGTCTTAGGTACAATCTGTTACCCATGTCTCCGGGTCGTACAATTTGTCATTTGGTCGGAGCGACAGGATTTGAACCTGCGACCCCTTGCCCCCCAGGCAAGTGCGCTACCAGGCTGCGCCACGCTCCGATCAGGGTGTTGTGCCCCGGACAAGCCTCGTGGTCAACAGGGTAGCGCAAGCGACGGAGTGGTTCATTACCTCTAATTGAACTGGGCGAACGGTCAGCCGTTGGTCCGCTCGGCCAGAGCGCTGAGCTCGTGATGATCCAAAATCTGTATCCTGAGGTTGACGTTAGCTGCGGCAACCGGGGTGGCAAGCGCACCCACGAGCCCGTGGGGAAGGTCCAAGTCTCGCACCGAAACAGCAGCGTCATAGCGCGTGCGCGCCGCGTGCCGGCGAAGCTCATCGAGCGTCGCCGGATGCCCGATGTGCCCCGCCGTTCCAAGCATCGAGAGGCACGCAGCGAGCGAATCTGCGGTCGCTTTGGCAAAGGCTTCGATCCGCGTCCACGCAACGACCATATCGGGATCGATAAGTTGACGGCAGTGCTCGCCTGCCAGACCGTTGGCGGCTGCGACCAGACGAGCAATGCGAACCGGCGAAATATTGAGCGGGCGCGCCGATTCAATATCGACGCCGATCCGCCCAACGCGACTGAAGGCAACCAACAGCATCGAGCCTCTATCCGAAAGACTGAAATCCAGATCGCAATCGGCGATCAATGGCCGGCCACCGCCCATGACACCGAACGGCAGCCGGGCTGAACGCGCGCCGATCCGCGGCTCCAGCAAGAGCCGCAGCGCGATCCGGCCGTTTAGCCACCGTGCTGCGTCGGCGCGATCGACTTTTCGCGCCGCCTGTTCGCGTTCACCCGGTGGCAGCAGCAGGCGCCGGCGTTCGATATC
>JANNUW010000110.1:0-1421 GCA_031414095.1 Hyphomicrobium sp.
CGCGCACCTGCTTGGAGGCAATGGCGGCCACGCAGGGTCACACGCAATCTCTGCACACCAACGGACTCGATGAAGCCATCGCACTGCCGACCGACTTCTCAGCCCGCATCGCGCGCAACACGCAGCTTCTATTGCAGCAGGAGAGCGGCACCACCAAGGTCATCGATCCGTGGGGTGGCAGCCACTTCATCGAGCGCCTCACCTATGATCTGGCGCAAAAGGCACTCGCGCACATCAAAGAGATCGAAGACTTTGGCGGCATGACCAAGGCCATCGGTGCCGGCATTCCGAAGATGCGCATCGAGGAAGCGGCCGCCCGGACGCAGGCGCGCATCGACACCGGCCGCCAGACCATCACCGGCATCAACAAGTTCCGAATCAAGGGCGATGCCGATTTCCCCCTGTTGAAAGTCGATAACCAGAGCGTGCGCGAACAGCAGATCGCGAAATTGAAGCGCCTGCGGGCCGAGCGCGATGAGACGACAACGCAGGCGGCATTGCAGGCGTTGATCGACGGCGCGCGCGGGCGCGGCAATCTGCTCGACCTGTGCGTCAAGGCGGCCCGCGCCATGGCGACGGTCGGCGAAATGTCGGAGGCCATGGAACAGGTCTTCACGCGCCACCGCGCCGAGATCCGCGCCATATCGGGCGTCTATCGTTCAGAGGCTGCCATGAATAGCGACGTCGTCAACGTCATCACGCTGGTTGAAGCGTTCGAGAAGAACGACGGCCGCCGTCCGCGTATCTTGATTGCGAAGATGGGCCAAGACGGCCACGACCGCGGCCAGAAGGTGATCGCAACGGCGTTCGCAGATTTGGGTTTCGACGTCGATATCGGGCCGCTCTTTGCAACGCCCGAAGAAGCCGCCCGTCAAGCTGTCGAGAACGACGTGCATGTGATCGGCGTGTCATCGCTCGCCGCCGGACATTTGACTCTAGTGCCCGATTTAAAAGCCGCACTCGCGAAAGAAGGTCGCGACGACATCATGATCGTCGTCGGCGGCGTCATCCCCCCCGGCGACTACGACGCTTTGTTTGCAGCAGGGGCCAAGGCGGTGTTCGGACCAGGCACGAATATTCCAGTGGCTGCGGCGGATTTGATCGGGAAGCTGAATGTGGCGTTAGGGTATGCTGGGGTGAAGGCAGCGGAATGAGGGTGAATGCAGTTTTGGTTCAGATCGATATCTAGGGGGTGGACAAGGGCGAAGGTTTTCTTGTCTCACAGCAGGCACGACAGAATAATAGTCGACCTCGTCGCGAACCTACCATTGATGGAAAACCATACTGTTCTCAAAGACGACCAGGAGGTTGCCGCAGAGTACGGTCCTGCCGCTCGGTTAGGTGGTTAGCAGGCGGCTGGGGGAACCATTCCTCACCGCCCGTGTTGAGCAGTATCGCGCCGGCTCGACTGTGCCTGCGAG
>JANNUW010000111.1:0-3422 GCA_031414095.1 Hyphomicrobium sp.
CCGACACCTACAAGGTCATCAACTACATAGCTCCGAGTCATGACAACCGGCGCTTCATTCTATCTGGACGCGCCGGGCGGACCGACGGCGGGCTTGTGCAAAAGGCCGAGCGGATATTTGGCTACTTCGCGGAGCGCTTTCCCGACTTGCGCAACGTAAAGGTAACCCACTGCTGGAGCGGCCGGTTTGCGATCAGCGCGGATTGGATTCCGCACATGGGCGTCGAGGCCGGCGTTCATTACGCCCTAGGCTGCTGCGGCACCGGCATTCCGATGGCCACATGGCTCGGCCACCGGATTGCACTTGAGATCCTCGGCCGCCCCTCGTCCGGCTCAGCGTTCGATCGTCCGCTGCCGCCGATGCCGTTCCATGCCGCTCGCAATCTGCTCATGCCGCTCGTGATGCGCGGCTACGCTCTGCGCGACAGTATTCTGAGATAACCACCAACCGGGAGAGGCCGACATGCGTATCGTCACACGGCAGGAGATCGATGCCCTCGGTATCACCAACGCGGATCTCGTCGCCTGCCTGGAGATTGCTTTCCGTGCCGGGAGCACCGGCGAGATCGCCGGCCGCCCAAAATCGACCGTCGTCCAGCCTGATGGGGCTTTCTACATCGGCACGCTGGCCACCTGGAAGTCCCGCAACCTCGGCATCTTCCACTCGATCGTTGGTGCGCCTCCTGCCAACCTTTCGCCGGGGGAGGCTCACTATCGCACCTACCAGCTCCTGACCGATTACGCGCGCGGCACGCCGATCGCCCTGGTCGACGGCAGCTTCACGTCGATGATGCTGCCGGCCGGCATCACGGCCATCGGCGCGCGCGGTTTCGCGAGATCCGACAGTTGCATCGCCACCTTCGTCGGTGCTGGGCAGCAATCACGGGTCAATCTCGCTGCGATCGCCGACTTCCTTCCTCTCAAGGAGGTGCGCATTCTCGGGCGCTCGCCTGCCAACGCCGTTGCATTCGCCGGGGAGGTCCGCAACCTGGGGCTCGATGCCACGGTCCACACCGACGCGGAGACTGCGCTGCGCAATGCTGACGTGATCGTGACGACCGTGCCGAGCGGACCAGACTTGCAGCCGTTTCTCGATCCGGCCTGGGTTTCGCCGGGCGCATTCGTGAGCGCCGTCGATGTCGGTCGCAGCTGGCGCGACGGCTTCGAGGCCTTCGACCGTATCGTCTCGGACGATCGCGCACAGGCGGTTGTGCAGCACAAAGAGGGGCGGATGCGCTACGGCGGCGCCTACGACACGGAGCTTTCCGAGCTCGTCACCGGTGCCCGTCCGCCGCGGGGCAACGCGTCGGAGCGCATCGTCTTGATCCATCCCGGCAATATCGTCGGCGTGCTTGCCATCACCGCACTGATCCATGAGCGGTTGAAGCTCGGCTGAGCGGGTCGCCACGTGCAAGGAGCCCAGAAGATGACTGCAATTGTCGATCCGATCACCGTCTCGGTGATTCAACATCGGCTGCGTGCCATCGTCGAGGAGATGGGGGAAGCGATGCTTCGCACCTCCTACTCTCAGATCCTCAACTCGAGTCGGGACTTCTCCACGGCGCTGTGCGACCCCAATGGGCGGCTGATCGCCCAGGCCGAGCATGTGCCGATCCACGTCGGCGCACTGCCGTTTGCCGCACGGGCCGTCAGCGCCTTCTTCAAGGGCCAGATCCGCCCCGGCGACGTCTATCTGCTCAACGATCCTTACCGGGGCGGCAATCATCTGCCGGACCTGACGGCATTCGTTCCCGTCTTCGATGGCGACCGTCACGTCTTCTGGTCGATCAACCGCTCTCACCAGAGCGACATCGGCGGGGCGACGCACGGCGCCTATAACGCCAGCGCTACCGACATCTGGCAGGAAGGCCTGCGCGTGCCGCCGCTCAAGCTCTACGACCAAGGCAAGCGGCGCGACGATGTCTACGAGATGATCGTGCTCAACGTGCGCCATCCGCGCGATTTCCGCGGCGATCTCGCAGCCATGATCGGGTCAGCGCGTATCGGCGAGCGCCGGCTCAACCGACTGATCGATGAGTTCGGATCGGCAACGGCTCACGCCGGCATCGAGGCGGTGCTCGATGGCTCCGAGCGGCAGGTTCGCGCGATCATCGCGAGCTGGAAGGACGGAATTTACGAGGGCGAGGCGTTTCTCGACGATGACGGCCATCAGTTCCACGACATCCATATCCGCGCCCGGATCACCAAGACGGGCAGCGACCTTGAGGTCGATCTGACGGACTGTCACCCACAGGTGGTCGGTTTCATCAACTCGTCGTTGGCCAATACACACTCGGCGGTGGTCGTAGCTCTCGCCTATCTTATAGATCCCGATACCCCCAAGAATGACGGTGCCTTCCGGCCCATCAAGGTAAAGCTCAAGGAAGGCACGATCGTTTGGCCGAGGCCTGGCGCGCCTGTCACACTTTGCACGAGCCATTGCGGGCAAGAGGTGATCGAGGCCGTGATCCGCGCCCTGGCACCAGCCTGCCCGGACAGGGCCATGGCGGGGTGGGGGCGTCGCTTTCGTATCGCCATCCAGGGTGTCGATCCGCGCACGAGCAAGCCCTTCATCTGGCATCTCTTCCAGGCTCGGCCAGGCGGTGGTGCCTCGCCAGCAGGCGACGGATGGCCGGGCGCGGGCGAGTGGCATTCGGCGGGCGGAATCAAGTTCGGCTCCATCGAGGTGCATGAGGTGCGCTTCCCGCTGTTCTTCCGTCGCCACGAGTTCCGTCCCGATAGCGGCGGCGACGGCGAGTTCCGCGGCGGGCCCGGCGGCGAGCTCGAGTTGACGATCGAGACAGGGGAGCCGGCGGTCGCCAACACGGCAGGGGAAGGGGTCAAGTACGGCGCGTGCGGGCTGCTCGGCGGCAGCGACGGCCGGCCACACAAGTATTGGCTGCAGTCCAGGGGCCGTCCCGACCGGCCGCTCAAGACCAAGGAGACAGGTATCGAGCTCAAGCCCGGCGACGTCATCCATGTGCATTCCGGCGGCGGCGGCGGTTGGGGAAACCCGGCCAAGCGAGCGCCCGCGTCGCGCGCACACGACATCGAGCAGGGCTTCGTCACCACGGAGGCGCCCTGATGTATCGCATCGGCATCGATGTGGGCGGGACGTTCACGGATTTGGTGGCTGTCGATGCCAAGGGGCATGTCACGCTTGCCAAGGCGCCGTCGACCCCCGCCGACCAATCGCTGGGCGTGATGGAAGGTCTCACCCGCCTTGCGCAGGCGCTCGGGCTCGATCGCAGTCAGATGCTGCGCAGTACGGAGCGCATCGTGCACGGCACCACGGTTGCGACCAACGCGCTGCTCGAACGCAAAGGGGCCCGCGTTGGCCTGCTGACCACGGAGGGACACCGAGACATCATCGAGATGCGAGAGGGCCTGAAGGAGGAGCGCTACAATCTGCGCATGCCACCG
>JANNUW010000112.1:0-1273 GCA_031414095.1 Hyphomicrobium sp.
GTTTGCGTGCGGGATGGCTCACGTGACCCTACTGCCGGAATCAAATTAAGCTCGGGCATTTTAGCTGTTCCCTACAACGTACTTGCTCTTGAAGACATACTGACGACCGACGCCTGACATTGGGTTAAGCGTCTGGGATCATCTTTTGTTCCCGACAGCGCACGGCCAGTTCGGGCGCGTCCTGGCGGCGTGTTGGATCGGATTGCCGGTCCATCAAGCGCAGCATCTTCTTCTCAGCACTGCGTCAGTCAGCGTTCTTGGGTTTGGACATGATCGCGCCGAAGAGCCGGCCATCGTCTCGTGGAACGCGAGCGCGAACTGAAAATCGGCGCCACAGGCGTCCTGCCAACCTGTGACGCCACTGAGGAAACGGTCGAAAGCCGCTTATGGGGCGGCCTCGGACACCTCCGACAGCTTTCCGTCCTTGAGCCTGAAGTGGAACTTTGCACTCACCGGTTTGGACCAAAGGTCTTTGTCAGGCAACTCGCGTTGGAATGTCGGTACATCTACCGTCACCTGCGCGGAGTATTCACCGTCGCCCAGCAGCGCACTGTTGGCCGAGTAGTGAAGTCCGCTGTTGCCCCACATGGGAGGCAGGAGCAATGTCATGGCCTTGCCGGTATCCTTATTCGTCGCAGCAAAGGTTATGGTCGCGTAGGGGATGCGCGTCTTTGACTTCGGGTCGGTCAGTTTGAACTCGACATGGTAGCGCTCGTCTGCGCCGGGTGCTTGAGCGCCCCACATGGGCGGATTGCCCATCTGCATCCACATCGATTCCGAACCTTCGAGCTCCAATTGAAGGACCATATTGCCTGTCGCGACACGGCCGATGAGTACTGCCTTTTCCAAAGGGTCGGCCATCGTCCCAAGTATTTTTATCTTTGGTTCGGTAAGTTGTGCCGCCGCGCCACCTGCCGCTACCAGCAGCCCAACAGCGACCGCAATGGTGAGATTGGTTTTCATACCAGTTGATCCTTCTGCCCTTCGGCAAAGACCCAGCAATAGAGCACACGCATCTCACGTGCATTTCTTAGTGCCACCACGGTACGCAGCGGCGACCCATTGAGGATAGCCTCGGAAACTACTCAGATCCAATTCAAGAAAAGGTTCATTGAGCGGGATGGTATTGGTTCTACAAGGACCCCGATGTCCGCTCTGGGCAGCATACGGACGCCATCCGCTACAGCATTCGCCACGCCGTGACTCAGCGGCGCTGGCCAGATCAGATCGCTCGGGCGGATCTGAGTAGTTTCCGAGGCTACCTTCGCTGGTA
>JANNUW010000113.1:0-14970 GCA_031414095.1 Hyphomicrobium sp.
CATGCTGTTTGGATCATGGGCCGCGCTGCAAATCGTGAAGCGCTGGCGCTGAGTGTGTTGGGCGGTGGCGCAGACATGCCGCCCCTCCTCGTCATGGCCACGAAGGTGGCCATCCACGACAAGTGTCGACAGGCTTGGTGATTGCTGTCAGAGTGGGATGTTGCGACGACTCGCTTCAAGCGGCATCCCGCAAATGCGTGGATGCTTTTCGGGGATGGCCGCCTGTCGCGCTAACGCGCGATCGCTGCGCGACTGGCCTTGGCGGGATTAGTGAGCTGGTGCGGTCCGTGACGCTCCGCCGCCAAGTCACCCTGGATGTCATCCTCGCGCTTGTCGCGAGGACCCATCAAGCAGCCAATCTTGACACTCATTTCCTCGTGCGGCGCGCGCCACCGGCTCGACTTCGCGATTAACACCAGCGAAAAAATGGGTCCTCGCGCCAAGCGCGAGGATGACTCCTTTTTGGTGGCTTGAGTGGTGGCGTGATAGTGGACCGTCACTGTTTATTTTGGCGGTTTTGCTCCAGAGCCCTGATTTGGTGGGTTTGTCGGAGGTGGCTGCGCTGACGTCGGCGGAATGTGACCTGCGGACCCTCTACCAGGCTGATACCCCTCAGTGATATACTTGGGTGACGTTTTACTGCTTGAGCTAGGCATCGTTGTCTTTGCCATTGCCATTAGCCTCCATGTTATCGGGCCAGAATACGATAGTACGCACCTCACTATATGGAATTAAAATTGATTTCCGTCGACCAGGATGTGTCCATTTGTTCTGTCCATCAAGGTCGTAGACTTGTTCGATGTAGAGGTCGCGGTCGGTCGACCCAGACGCGATGAATGAGTTAGCGCCAATGTAGCCGGCGTGCTGAGTTCCATCCTTCAGCGTCACTAGCACCCATTCATATGAGCGCACACGACTGAACTTCCAGTCCCAGGCAGTATTTACGTGATGGACCGCGTATAATCCGATTCTTGGCGAGTACTTTTCTAGCCACTCCTTTTGAATCGTAACGCTCCAAGTCACGCCGATGAGTAGAGGAATGACTACGAGTAAAACTGTGAGGCATATGGCTTGGGCCGCGAAATCCAATTGGCCATAAATTATGAGTGCCCAAAGCGGCGCGCCGACGACATGTGAAATAGTGCTGCCAAAAATGTACGCAAGTATTTCTTGGTACCCTGATTGATTTCGTTGGACAACGAAGACATTTCGTACTGTTGCAATAATGAACCCTGGCAATAGGAGCGCCACGAGTAGGAGCAACTGTTCTTTTGTGGCGACGTTAGGCATGCCCCACCCCCTCAATTATCATCCATCTTCAACGCTGCAATGAATGCTTCTTGCGGAATCTCCACCCGTCCAAACTCGCGCATCTTTTTCTTGCCGGCTTTTTGTTTGTCCAGCAGCTTGCGTTTACGTGAGATGTCGCCGCCGTAGCATTTGGCGATGACGTCTTTGCGCATGGCTTTGATGGTTTCGCGCGCGATGACCTTGCCGCCGATGGCCGCCTGCACCGGGATCTGGAACAGATGCGGCTTGATCAGCTCTTTCAGTTTCTCGCACATTGAGCGGCCGCGGCTCTCGGCGCGCGTGCGATGCACGATCATCGAGAGCGCGTCGACCGGCTCTGAATTGACGAGCACCGACAGCTTGACGAGATCGCCCTCCTGATAATCCTTGATGTGATAGTCGAACGAGGCATAGCCGCGCGACACCGACTTCAGACGGTCGTAGAAATCGAACACCACTTCGTTGAGCGGCAGCTCATAGACGAGCATGGCGCGCGAGCCGACGTAAGTCAGCTGGCTCTGCCGGCCGCGCCGGTCCTGGCACAGCTTCAATACCGCGCCGAGATAATCGTCGGGCACCAGGATCGTGGCTTCGATCCACGGCTCCTCGATGTGATCAATCTTCACGACGTCGGGCATATCGGCCGGGTTGTGCATCTCGATCGTCGAGCCGTCCGTCATGGCAAGCTTGTAGATGACCGACGGCGCCGTGGTGATGAGGTCGAGATTAAACTCGCGCTGCAGGCGCTCGGTGATGATCTCTAAGTGCAACAGCCCCAGGAAGCCGCAGCGGAAGCCGAAGCCGAGGGCGGCTGAACTTTCGGTTTCAAACGAAAAGCTCGCATCGTTGAGTCGCAGGCGCGACATGGCCTCGCGCAGATCTTCGAAGTCGGCCGCATCGACCGGGAACAATCCGCAGAAGACGACCGGTTGGGCCTGCTTGAAGCCGGGAAGGGCTTCGGCGGTCGGATTCTTTTCGTCGGTCACGGTGTCGCCGACGCGCGTGTCGGCCACTTCCTTGATGGCGCCCGTGAAGAAACCGACTTCGCCCGGCAACAGCTCCGACAGCATTTCCTGCTTGGGCCGGAAGATGCCGACGCGGTCGATCTGATAGTGACCGCCCGACGCCATCATCTGGACCTTCTGGCCCTTCTTGAGGGTGCCCTCTTTGATGCGCACCAGCACGACCACGCCGAGGTAGGCGTCGTACCAGCTATCGACCAGCATGGCCTTGAGCGGCTTGTTGGCGTCGCCGACAGGGTGCGGCAGGCGCTCGACGATGGCCTCCAGAACAGCTGCGACGTTCAAGCCGGTCTTGGCCGAAACACCGACTGCGTTCGAGGCGTCGATGCCGATGACGTCTTCGATTTGCTTTTTGACGCGGTCTTCGTCGGCCGAAGGCAGGTCGATTTTATTGAGGACGGGGAGGATTTCGAGGTTGTTCTCGAGCGCCTGATAAACGTTGGCGAGCGTCTGCGCTTCGACGCCCTGGCTCGCGTCGACGACCAGGATGGCGCCTTCGCAGGCGGCGAGCGAGCGCGAGACCTCATAAGCAAAATCGACGTGTCCGGGCGTATCCATCAAGTTCAGCTGATAGGTCTTGCCGTCCTTGTACTTATAGTCGAGGCGCACCGTCTGGGCTTTGATGGTGATGCCCCGCTCGCGCTCAATGTCCATGGAATCAAGGATTTGAGCCTTCATATCGCGTTCAGCGACGTTGCCGCACAGCTGGATCAGCCGGTCGGACAACGTCGATTTGCCGTGATCGATGTGGGCGATGATGGAAAAATTGCGGATCAATGTGATGTCGTTCATGGCGCGCGTGATAGCACCCGCGTGCCTAGGGCAAAAGCGGAGTTTGCGGGCGGGTCAAGCCGCCGCGGCTCGCGGGGGCCTAATCGCCGCCAGCCAGCATAAAGGTCTGACAATTTGGGCGTTTAATCATAAGTATGGCGCGTCGTGGCCGCATGTGCATAAACTGCGCTTCCAAACGGGTAACCCAAGTGGAGATGTCACATAATGGCAAGCAACTCGAGTGGGCGGGGCGGGTCTGACGCATTCAAAGCAGCGGGGATTCCCGAAGAGGCGCAGAAAGCCATGACGGGCGCCTTTGAGGCGCTGACCGGCTGGCGTGATGAAATTGCCGCCGCAGCCGAGCGCAACAGCTCGAACGTGTTCGACAAAATGGGTTCAGCGGCCAAAGCCATGGGCTGGCCATCCGAACTCGTCGATATGACCCGCGAGCAGATGCAGCAGGGTTCGAAAATGCAACTGCAGCTCATGGACCAGGTGATGGATGTCTGGGAGCAGCAGGTGAAGTCGCCTGGTTCGCCTATTGGCGGAATGCCCGGCATGCCTGGTATGCCCGGGATGCCCGGGATGCCGAAAATGCCGTCGTTTGAAAATCCGTTTGCCGCGATCCCTGGAATGGCGAGCATGATGGGTCCAGGCGGCATTCCTGGCATGCCCGATTTTTCCGGCATGGCCAACCCGATGCAGTTCTGGATGCAGGCCGCTGAGGCCTGGCAGAAAAATTGGGCGACGGCCATGCAGTCGGCGATGGATATGCAGAAATCCGCGCTCGGCAAGGCGGGCAAGGGCCCGTTTGGCTGAGAGCCGCTCACACGCGGGTTGTTTCGTTGAGAGTCCGCGCGCGCCTCCTCTGTGGTGCTCGCGCGCGGCTGTCCCAAATTAAATTAAGCACCGCCCAGAGAGTGGCCGTATACCTGTTGCGGTCATGAGCGCCAGACTTTAGTGTCCGCCCGATTTTGGGAAGTATAACAGCTGCGCCGCCACGCGGTGCTTGTCGTTTTTGGGGCAGACGAAACCATCATGACGAGTCAAAATACGACAGTTTCCAGCGGATCGACCTGGGGCAAGGATCTGCTGGCTTCGGTCGTTGTCTTTCTGGTCGCCCTGCCATTGTGCATGGGTATTTCCATCGCATCGGGCATGCCGCCGACAGCCGGCATCATCACGGGCATTGTCGGAGGCATTGTCGTCGGTGCCATTGCCGGCTCGCCGTTGCAGGTCAGCGGACCGGCGGCGGGCCTCAGCGTACTCGTATTGCAACTCGTCCAGAACCCGCAGATCGGACTCGAACTAATCGGCGTCGTCGTCTTGTTTGCTGGTCTTTTGCAATTGACAGCCGGTCTGCTGAAGCTCGGCCAATGGTTCCGCGCCGTTTCGCCCGCTGTCATCCACGGCATGCTGGCTGGCATCGGCATTCTCATTCTGGTGGCCCAGTTCCACGTCATGCTCGACGGCAAGCCGATCGGCACCGGCCTGCAAAACTTGCTCGGCATTCCGGGCGCCCTCATGGACGCGATCTCCGTGGGCGACTCGCGTTTGACCGCTGCTGAGATCGGTCTTTTGACGATTGTCAGCATTTTTGTGTGGGGAGCCTTCGCGCCGAAGTCGCTGAAGGCCGTGCCGGCACCGCTCGTCGGCGTGCTCGTGGGCATCGTTGCAGCCGGGGTGTTTCATCTTGATCAGATCAAGTACGTGGTCGTGCCCGACAACATTTGGTCGACGGTCGTTTTCCCGACACCCGAAAAATTGCTGCACATTATGGACCCCGCCGTTCTGATCGGCGCGATTTCGGTCGCTTTTATCGCCAGCGCGGAAACGCTGCTGTGCGCCACGGCCGTCGATCAGATGCACTCGGGCCCGCGCACCAAGTATGATCAGGAACTCTCGGCTCAAGGCGTCGGCAACATGATTTGCGGCGCGCTCAGCGTGCTGCCGATGACGGGTGTCATCGTGCGGTCAGGCGCCAACGTCGAGGCCGGAGCGCAAACACGCAAATCGGCCATCCTGCATGGCTTCTGGCTGTTGATTTTCGCGTCGTTCCTGCCGTTCACGTTGCGCTACATTCCAGTATCGGCGCTGGCCGCCGTCCTGGTGTTCACGGGCTACAAGCTCGCATATCCGAAGATCCTGCCAACGCTGTTAAAGTTCGGCAAGGGCGAAGTGTTCATCTATTTCACCACTATCGTCACCATCGTCATGACCGATCTGCTGAAGGGCGTCGTCCTCGGCCTCGTCCTGTCGATGCTGAAGCTGCTCTACGCATTTTCGCATCTCGATATTCGCAAGGAGGCCGATGCGGCTGGCGATCAAGTCGATCTCTATCTCAAAGGGTCGGCGACTTTGATCAAGCTGCCGGCGCTGGCCGCCGAACTCGAAACCTTGAAGCCCAATGCGACTGTGCGGGTGCACATCGGAGAACTCGATTACATCGATCACGCCTGCATCGACCTGTTGACCAACTGGGACAAACAGCGAAAGGCAACTGGCGGCTCGCTCGAGATTGAGTGGGACGAATTGAAGGGCCGCTACGACCGGCGCGGGGGCACACCGGCCGCCAAAGCTGCCCGCGCCGCCACATGATGGAGAGCGGTGTCTGACACGCACGTGTCAGACCAGCGCGCAAAGGTTTTGACTCTTCGATGAGTAGATGGCGCGCCGGTATCATTTTTTCTTTGCGCGCGGCGACACGCGTTCCGGGCGCCGCCAGTTGAGCGATGGGTCGAAACTATTGACCGCCGGTATCAGACACCAACGGGTACAGAATTGTGCCCGAAATGTCGCGCTGGGTTTTGAAGGGCTAAGTTTTTTAGCCGTGGTGCCGATTTGGCCATTGCGGCGACTTGACGATGCCATACCGCTGGGCATGAGTAGAGCCGAAACTGATCTCAAAAGGTATTTCCGATGCGTGTCTTAATTTCGGCATTGTGCGGGGCGACCGCGCTCAGCTTTAGCGGCTTCGCGGCGCCCATAACTTCGGCCCTGGCTCAAGGCTTTGAAGTCGGCCCGACCGAGACCAAGAAAAAGCCAGCTCCTGCCAAGACGGCGAAGCTCCCGAGTGCGCCGCAAAAAGCGGCAGCCCCGGTAGTAGCCAAGGCGGCAGCGCCCAAGAACAACACGACGCAGGTCGCGACACCAGCGGCGGCCACTGCTGCCGTGCCCGCGGCCGTCAATCATCTGGCACCCGTCACAGCTGCACCGGCAACCACTGGTCTTGGCACAACGCAACTGCCGATGAAACCCGCGCCAGCCAATTGCAAAACCTCAGGCAGCTTCGAAAGCTGGCTCGCCGCGTTCCGCAAGGAAGTGACGCTGGAGGGCATGTCCGCCAGCGCCATCTCTGAAGTCCTCGACGGCATGACGCTCGATCCGGGCATTATCTCGCGCGATCGCAAGCAGGGCGTGTTCATGCTCAGCTTCCTCGACTTTGCCGGCAAGCTCGCCACCAATGGGCGCATGCAGGCGGGCAAAGCCAAGATCGTCCAGAACAAAGCGACGTTCGACCGCGTCAGCAAGCAATTCGGTGTGCCCGCGTCGGTCATCACCGGTTTCTGGGCGCTCGAAAGCGACTTCGGCGGCGGCATGGGAACGCTGCCCATCCTGCGCTCGATCGCGACGCTCGCCTACGATTGCCGCCGCGGCCCGATGTTCCGCGAAGAACTCAAGGCGGTCATTCGCATCGTCGAGCGCGGCGATATGAACCCCTCCGAAATGCTCGGCTCGTGGGCCGGCGAAATCGGCCAAACGCAATTCCTGCCGACGCGCTATCTCGAGCACGCGATCGACTACGACGGCGACGGCAAGGCAAACTTGTTTCGCAACAACACCGATATCATCGGCACGACCGCCAATTACATGAACCACCTCGGTTGGCGGCCGGGCGAACCCTGGCTTGAAGAAGTCAACGTGCCCGATGAGCTGCCGTGGGAGCAAGCCGACCTCGCCATCAAAATTCCGCGTTCGCAGTGGGCCAAATGGGGCGTGACACGCGCTGGCGGCGGTGCGCTCGAGTCAGATAGTTTGTCGGCTTCGCTCATGCTGCCAATGGGACGGCATGGCCCTGCGTTCCTCGCCTATGAAAACTTCAATGTGTACCTGAAGTGGAATCAGTCGCTCACGTATGCGACGACGGCGGCCTATTTAGCGACCCGCATTGATGGCGCTCCGCCGATGCAGCGCGGACGGCCAGGCATTCCCATGCTATCGGCCGATGAGGCCAAAGAACTGCAACGCCAGCTCGTAAAGCGCGGGTTTGATGTCGGCGAAGTCGATGGCCGTCTGGGTGCTGCAACGCGCAGCGCCGTCAAGGCCATGCAGAAAAAGCTCTCCATGCCGGCTGACAGCTATCCGACGCCTGAACTGCTATCGGCCTTGCGCGGCGGCTAAGCATTTTTGAATCGCAATCGAACGGAAGGACAGCAGTCGTGGCACAACCGGCGACAGGCGGCCTCAGCCTGGCGGAAACGAGGGCGGACGTGTTGGCTTTAGCCGAGCGGCCAACCGCGACGCCGGACGAGTTGGAAGATAATCTGCGGCAGGTCTATGGCCAGCTGTTCGCGCTCGATTTCACCAAGTGCGTTGTTTAGCAACTCGAAGCACAATTTCTGCGTTCCCGGCCAAGCACGCGAATAGCGTGCATTGAGCCGGGACCGCGTCGCTCATGAGCTAGGACGTGACCCCGGCTCGGCGCGGCTGCCGCCGCCCCGTCCGGGGACGCAAGTAGAAGAAATGTGCGACGCACTTTGCGGATCTGGCGTGAGCGTGAAAGCGCTGATACAAGCGGCGCTATGAACCAACCTGATCGATTGTCCGATGAGACCGCCGCCGTAATGCAGGCCATGGGCATTGCAGCGCGCGCGGCGGCGCGCCTAGTGGCGGTCGCGTCTTCTGAGGCAAAGAATAAGGCGTTGCTCGCTGCAGCCGAGCGGCTCAAGGCATCGTCGGCCGCCATCATAAAGGCCAACGCGCAAGATGTCGCCGCCGCGCGTGCGGCCGGGCGGCCTGCGTCGTTTATCGACCGCTTGATGCTCGACGGCAAGCGCATCGACGCCATGGCCCAAAGCCTTATCGAGATCGCAGCGCTTGCCGATCCTGTCGGCACCGTGCTCGCCGAATGGACGCGCCCCAACGGCCTCTATTTCCAGCGCGTGCGCGTGCCGCTCGGCGTCATCGGTATCATCTTCGAAAGCCGGCCCAACGTGACGGCCGATGCTGGCGCACTCAGCCTCAAGGCCGGAAACGCCTGCATTCTGCGCGGCGGCTCGGAGAGCCATTACTCATCACTCGCGATACATGCCTGCCTCGTCGAAGGCCTGCGCGCGGCCGGCTTGCCTGAAACGGCTATTCAGTACGTCGCGACCACCGATCGCGCCGCAGTCGGCCACATGCTTGGCGGTCTGAATGGTGCCATCGATGTCATCGTGCCGCGTGGCGGCAAGAGCCTCGTCGCGCGGGTACAGAGCGAAGCCCGCGTGCCCGTGTTTGCGCATCTCGAAGGCATCTGCCACACCTACGTAGATCGTGCCGCCGACCTCGGCATGGCCGTTTCCGTCGTCGTCAACGCCAAGATGCGGCGTACGGGCGTGTGCGGCTCGACCGAGTGCGTGCTGGTCGACAAGAATGCCGATGCCAAGGTGCTGCCCGCCGTGATCGCGGCGTTGATCGAAGCCAGGTGTGAAGTGCGCGGCGATGAGCTAGCGCAAGTCGCCGATGCCCGCGTCAAGCCCGCCGGAGCCTCTGACTGGGGTCATGAATTTCTTGATGCCATCGTGGCGCTGAAGTGCGTCGATGGAGTAGAAGGCGCGATTGATCATATTGCGCGCTACGGCTCGCAGCACACCGACGCCATCATCACGCAAGACGCGGCCACGGCGGATGCGTTTCTCGCGCGTGTCGATAGTGCCATCGTGCTCGTCAATGCTTCGACGCAGTTCGCCGATGGCGGCGAGTTTGGTTTTGGCGCCGAGATTGGCATCGCGACGGGCAAGATGCACGCGCGCGGACCCGTTGGCGTCGAACAGCTGACGACCTTCAAGTATGCCGTGCGCGGCACCGGCCAGACCCGGCCAGCGTAGAAATAGGCACCTGGCCGTTTCCAAGATTTGAAAGATTACAAAATGCCGTCACGCGCTGGGTTTTTTCTTGTTGCCGCCGCTGGCGTGCTAGGTGCAGCGGGCGTGGCGCTTGCGGCGGTCGCGGCCCACCGCGTGGCGAGCCCGGTTTTGGCGACCGCTGCCACCATGCTTATGATCCATGCGGGCGCGGTGCTGGCGATCGCGGCGTTCTCAGCCGTGGTGCAAAATAAAAAACGCTGGTTGGGCGTGGGAGCAGTCATGGCAGTGGGAGCCGCACTCTTTTCAGGCGATATCGCGCTCAATACGCTGGCGCAAATCCATGCGTTCCCGATGGCCGCACCGGTGGGCGGCAGTGTGCTGATCGCAAGCTGGCTCGCCGTCGCGGTTTGTGCCGGCATCGGCGCCGCCCGGCGCGAGGGTTAGGCCGCCCGGCGCGAGCGGTATAAGTGTCCGCGCTCGCGCCGAGGCTGCAGCCGTAGACTGCGCTACTTTTTAGCTTCCTTGGGCTTTTCCTTCTTCGGCTTTCGCTTTTCCTTGGTCGACTTTTGTTCTTTACCCATGGGGGGCTCCTTGGAACTGGCGGGCCCTATGCGTCCGCAGCCTGATGCTGCCCCTGTTTGCGTCCCGCTGCAAGATGCCTGCGGCTGTCTCCCCTTTGACAAATGCCGCCGTCGCGGTCATGTCCGGTCCTCGAACACTGGGCACCACTCAATTGCGAACCGATCTTTTTGACTTTGACCTGCCAGAAGACCGGATCGCGCTGCGGCCCGCGTCTCCGCGCGACAGCGCGCGCCTGCTGGTGACGGGCGGTGCGGGCACCATGGACCTTTCCGTTCATGATTTGCCCGATCTGCTCGAGCCCGGCGATGCGCTGGTCTTCAACGACACGCGGGTTATCCCGGCGGCGCTCGAAGGGGTGAGGATACGTGCCGGGGTGCGGGCGCGTGTGGCGTTTAATCTGATTAAGCGCCTCGCGCCCGATCGTTGGCGGGCCTTCGCGCGTCCGGCCAAGCGATTGCTGGCAGGCGATGCCGTTTCATTCGAGGCCTGCACACCTGGCGCTGCTGCTCCATTCGCGGCGGTCGTCGTTGCCAAAGGCGAAGCCGGTGAGGTGGAACTTGCTTTTCAGGTTTCAGGCGCGGCCCTCGACGCCGCGATTGCGCAGATCGGCGAGATGCCGCTGCCGCCCTACATTGCGTTGAAGCGAAAAACCGAAGCTGGTGATGCGGCGACCTATCAGACAATCTATGCCAAGCGCGACGGCGCGGTGGCCGCACCCACGGCTGGCCTGCATTTTACGCCGGAGCTGTTTGCACGCCTCGACGCGCGCGGCATCGCGCGCCACTTCGTGACGCTGCACGTGGGCGCCGGCACTTTTCTGCCGGTCAAAACCGCCGACACGACCGATCATAAAATGCATTCCGAATGGGGCGAGATCAGTGCTGAGACCGCGCGCGCACTCAATGCCGTGCGCGCGAAAGGCGGACGCATCGTCGCTGTTGGCACAACGTCACTGCGGATATTGGAAAGCGCCACGCCCGAGGGCGGCGAGATTTCTGTGTGGTCAGGAGATACGGCGATTTTCATCACGCCCGGCTATGCGTTCAGGGCCGTCGACGTGTTGATGACCAATTTCCATCTGCCGCGTTCGACCTTGTTCATGCTGGTGTCGGCGTTCAGCGGGCTCGACACCATGCAGGCCGCCTACGCTCACGCGATCGCGAAGGGTTACCGGTTCTATTCCTACGGAGACGCGTGCCTGCTTTTTCCTAAAGATCAAACGCCATCCTCCCATGTTTATGTCAAGGAACTCGATGACTGACGTGTTCTCCTATCACCTGCTCGCGCAAGACGGCCTCGCGCGGCTGGGCGAGATACTTACGCCGCGCGGCATTATTCGCACGCCCGCGTTCATGCCGGTCGGCACGGTGGCGACCGTCAAGGCGCTCTATCCCGATCAGGTCAAGGATGCAGGCGCCGATATTCTGCTCGGCAATACGTACCACCTCATGCTGCGGCCGGGTGCTGAACGCATGGCGCGGCTCGGCGGCCTGCATAAGTTCATGAATTGGAACGGGCCGATCCTGACCGACAGCGGCGGCTTTCAAGTCATGAGTCTGTCGAAGATCCGCAAGATCACCGAAGACGGCGCCGAGTTCCAAAGCCACATCGACGGCTCGCGGCATATGCTGTCGCCGGAGCGCTCGATCGAGATTCAGTGTCTCCTGGGGTCCGACATTCAGATGCAATTCGACGAATGCATCGAGCTACCGGCCGAGCGCGCCGAGATCACGCGCGCTATGGAATTGTCGCTGCGCTGGGCGGAGCGTTCCAAACTCGCGTTCGAAAAGCAGCTCGAAGGCGGCGGTGCCAAGCCCGGTCAAGCGCTGTTTGCAATCGTGCAGGGCGGCACCGAGGCAGAACTGCGGCAACGCTCTGCCCGCGCGCTCGTCGACATGGACTTTCCAGGCTACGCGATCGGTGGTTTGGCGGTCGGCGAAGGTCACGAAGCCATGGTGGCGACGCTGAGCGAAACGGTTCCGGTATTGCCTGCTGAAAAGCCGCGCTACCTGATGGGCGTCGGCACACCTGTCGATCTCATTGAAAGCGTGGCGCGCGGTGTTGATATGTTCGACTGCGTGATGCCAACGCGCAATGGCCGCCATGGCTATGCGTTTACGTGGTCGGGCCGCGTCAATCTGCACAATGCCAAGCACGCCGAGGACAGCCGCCCGCTCGATCCGTTCAGCTCTTGTCCGGCTGCAACCGATTATTCGCGCGCCTATCTTCATCACTTAATGAAATCGGGCGAATATCTAGGTGCCATGCTGCTGTCGTGGTCGAACACGGCCTTCTATCAGCAATTGATGCAGGCCATGCGCGCCGCGATCGCCGAGGGGCGCTTTTCAGATTGGGCTGCGGAGACGAAACTGCGCCTCGCCGGTACCGGCGATTGATCAGCGCGGGCTCGCGGCGGCTTGCGATGCGGCTTCGCTTTTCATTGTCACGCGCTCGCGGTGGAACAGGTAGACGCCCGAACCAACGACGATCGCCGCGCCGGCAAGCGTCCAGGCATCGGGCAGGTCGCCGAACACGGCGTAGCCGAAGCTGACCATCGAAATGAGCTGGAGGTAGAGAAACGGCGCTACAGCGGAAGCTGGCGCCAAACGGTAGGCGTGGATAAAGAGCCAATGCCCCAGGCCCCCGAACACGCCGAGCAAGGCCAGAAGCACGAGAGACAGCGCGTCAGGCGGCGGCACCCAGTGGGCAAGCGCGAACGGCGCCGCCAAGACCGTGCCGGCAAACATCGAATAAAATAGCGTCACCATCGGCGGATCGTGGCGCGCGATATGGCGGGTCAGCAGCATGAACAGGGCATAGGCGAGCATCGCGAGAAACGAGTAGACGACTGCCGGGTGCACGTGACCCAAGCCCGGCCGTACGGCGATGAGAATTCCGCAAAAGCCGACCCCGATGGCGACCATGCGCCGCCAGCCGACCCATTCGCCCAGTAGCGGTCCGGCCAGCAGCGCCACCATTAACGGTGCCAGGAACACGATCGTGATGGTCTGATCGAGGCGCAGAAATTCGAGCGCCAGAAAATTGAACAGCGTCGTGGCGACCATCAGCAGCGAGCGCACCAATTGCCATTTCAACTGCGTAGTTTTGAAAAGGCCACTGAGCGACAGCGAACTGAGCGCCGGCACCAAAATCAAGATCGCCAGAAATTGGACGATAAAACGCGACCAGACGACCTGGGAGACGCTCAATCCATCGTATTTGACGAGATACTTCGCCGCCGTATCGAGTGCCGAAAAAAGTGTCACCGCTACAACCATGAGCCCGATGGCTTGCAGGCGCGCGTTACCGCTGCCGGCGTCGGGGGTGGTCGGTCTGCTGAGATGAGATGTTGGCACAGAGTTGGGCGGCCGATTGGGTGAGACGATCATTTGGCTGGCGCCTTATACCCGGCTTTGGCCGGTAAGTGTCGGTTTGCCTCGAGCAATGCAGGCCTGCGTTTTTGGCAGGTGTGTGACACCCGCGGTCACGGCTCAGGCGGGAAGTTTCCGTGCGGCCATTTAGTTGCCTTGACCCGGACGCGTCCCCCCCTTACAAGCCGTCGTTGAGTGGGCCCGTAGCTCAGCGGTAGAGCATCTGACTTTTAATCAGGGGGTCGTTGGTTCGATCCCAACCGGGCTCACCACCATTTTTCCGGCGCGCAGCCAGCCGCCTTACAATGGATGAAAATGGGCTTCCCCTGAGCCCCACAGGAAGGCCGGATCGTCGCAGCTTGCGCGCACCGACGCCTTGCCACCAGAAATTTTAGGAGGCCTGCGTGCCCGATAGCGCCAATGCTTCGATTGTCGAGACCGAATGGTTGGCAGCCCACCTGGGCGCACCTGGGCTGATCGTCATGGATGGCACCTGGCATTTGCCGACGGCCAACCGGAATGCGAAGGCCGAGTACCTCGCCGAACACATTCCAGGCGCCCTGTTTTTTGATATCGACGACCTCGTCGATGAGAAATCGCCGCTGCCCCACATGCTGCCATCGAGCATTAAGTTCGCGTCGCGCATGAAGAAGATGGGCGTCGGCGATGGCATGAAGATCGTCGTCTACGATACCCCCGGTTTGTTTTCGGCGGCCCGTGTCTGGTGGACGTTCCGCGCCATGGGCCACAAAGATGTCAGCGTGCTCAACGGCGGCCTGAAAAAATGGAAAGCCGAAAACCGCGCGCTTGAAGACGGCCTGCCGACACCGCGTACGGCGCGGCATTTTACGCCGTTGCAAAACAGCGAGCTGATCCGCGATCTCGACGACATGAAGGGTTACGCCTCAGGCAAAACCATGCAGGTGGTCGATGCGCGTCCTGCGGGGCGCTTCGAAGGCAAGGACCCAGAACCGCGGCCGGGATTGCGATTGGGCCACATTCCTGGCTCGAAGAATATTCCCTTTTCGGCCGTCGTCAACGAGGATGGCACGCTGAAGTCCAAGGCCGAGTTGACCGCCTTGTTCAAGGCGGCTGATGTCGATCCGGCAAAGCCGGTCGTGACGACATGCGGATCGGGTGTGACCGCGTCACTACTTTCGCTGGCGCTCGCAGTGATCGGACAACCGAACGCCGCCGTCTACGATGGCGCCTGGGCCGAATGGGGTCAGGCCAGCGGCGTTAACTCTAATCTACCGATCGAGACCGGCCCGGCCAAATAATTCAAGCTCACAATTGAATTTCAGGCGTCGCGCTATGGTTCGCGACTGAGCTCCAATCCGCCTTTGACGTCCGATCTGATCAATGCTCAGGTGCGTAGATCTGAAATAGATCATGAGGGTCCCGTGCGGGCCTCTTTCGCGCGCCAAGAGGGCAGTATGCTCAAGTTTATTTCATTTCGCTTCGCCACGACGATGGCTCCGGTATTTTGCATTTTGGTCTCGGCAGCCACTAGCTTTGCGCAGAGCGGACCGCCGCCCGCTCCGGCGGTGACGGTCGCCAATCCAATCGCCAAACGGATTTCAACCTGGGACGAGTATTCCGGGCGCTTCGAGGCTATCGAAAGCGTTGAGGTGCGGGCCCGCGTGTCGGGCTTTATCGACAAGATCCAGTTCAAGGACGGACAGATCGTCAAGGCGGGCGATCCGCTCTACATCATCGATCCCCGCCCGTTCCAAATTGCTGTAGATGTTTCGAAAGCCGAAGTGGCGCGCGCAAAAGCACAGGTTGATCTGGGCGAAAACGAAGTTGAGCGCGCCCGCCCGCTGCTCAAGTCCGCAACCGTGACCGAGCGCGACTTCGACCAGC
>JANNUW010000114.1:0-9059 GCA_031414095.1 Hyphomicrobium sp.
TCACGCTTCAACCCGCCGGGAACGATACGCAAGTCACCTGGGCCATGACGGGCCAGAACTCCATGGCCGGAAAAGTTGCTGGATCGTTTTGCAATATGGACAAAATGGTCGGCGGCTCGTTCGAGCAGGGGCTTGCTGCGCTCAAGACCATCGCCGAAGGCCGCTGATGATCGCCAATATCATTCGTACATTGCGTAATACTTTTTCGCGCGCTTCGTGACGTGCCATATGCCGGTGAAACCGGCCGGCGAAACAAAAGCGTCGCCGGCGCGGAACGTGCGCTCGGAGCCGTCATCGCCGCGCACGATGATCTCGCCTTCGAGCAGATGACAGAATTCGCTCTCTAGGAAAACCACGCGCCATTCGCCCGGCTCGCATTCCCAAATGCCACTGTTGAAGCGACCATCGGCACTGACAAAAAGGTTGTGCAGGGTTTGGGCCGGGTTGCCGCTGATCAGCCTTTCAGCTGCGGGCAGGTAGCGCTCCGGTTGCGGTAAGGGATCGGAAAAACCGATGACTTTGGGAAATGTCGAGGTCGTGTCTGGCGTCATGCGTCCGCTCCTCATTCGAGATCTTGCCGGCTAACGGCGTCCGCCCCAACGGCCAGCGCTTTCGAGCGCGTTCCAATTGGCTTGAAAGAGGAAGAACGCCAGCAAAAAGCCCCACAAGTCAACGCCCGGCAATGCGCGCAGGGCGATGAAGGCCGCGACGCCAAGGCCGAGGACCGCGACCACCCGGATCGCCTTCTGAGGACCGAGAAATTTCCCGATCCAGGCATCGAGCGTATGGCCGCCATCGAGCGGGTATGCGGGCAGCAAATTGAAGATCAGCAGATAATAGTTGGCGCTGGCAAGACTTATGAGTGGCAGACTGAGCATCGGCTTTGCCGTCTCGATCGACCATTCTGCGAGCAGCCCAAGGCCGAGCCATAACGCCAGATTGACCGCTGGACCGGCCAAAAAAATCACAGTGCGTGCCAGCACCGAAGGCGGCAGCGAGCGTTCGAAGTGCGCGATGCCGCCGAGCGCGACCAGATCGATGTGCGTGACATGGGCATTGAATAGCCGGCCGGCCATCGCGTGCCCAAGCTCGTGCAGCAAAATCGAGACCATCAAACCGACGACGATGACAATTCCCGCCGAAATGAGCTGACTGTCGCCGCTGGTAAAATACGGATACGTGAAAAACAGCAGCACCAGCACGAACATCATGTCGAGAATGATCGGGATGCCGGCAATCCTCGTGATTTCAAAACGGGACATTGCGACGGGTCTCCTGGAAAAAGGTCAAAGGACCCGTGTCATTTGCGGCTCAACGCCATGTCGTCTCGATGTACGAGCGTATCGCGGCCATCGTAACCGAGGATCTGCGCGATTTCGCTCGACCGTTTGCCGATGATGAGCCGGGCGTCGTCGCAGCCGTAAGCAATGAGGCCACGGCCCAATTCCCGGCCGTCGATGGCGCGAATAATAATCGCATCGCCGCGGTCGAAATCGCCCGCAACGGACACGACGCCGGCCGGCAGAAGGCTCTTGCCTGACAGCAGAGCCTTCTCCGCGCCGGCATCGATGACGATGTGACCGGCCGGTTCCAATTGTCCCGCGATCCAGCGCTTCTTCGCGGTCACCGGGTCTGAGTTGGCCAAGAACCACGTCACTCTGGCGCCCTCGCCGATGGCGCGCAGCGGATGATGAACCTTGCCCGTGGTGATGACCATGTTGGTGCCCGCGCCAAGCGCAATTTTTCCCGCCTCGACTTTGGTCTTCATGCCGCCTTTCGAAAGTTCCGTGCCGGCATCGCCTGCCATTGCCTCGATCTCGGGCGTGACCGCCGTCACGAGCGGGATGTGTTGCGCGTTGGGATCAGACTGCGGCGGGGCCGTGTAAAGCCCGTCGATATCCGACAGCAGCACCAGTGTGTCGGCCGACACCATCGAAGCGACGCGCGCCGACAGCCGGTCGTTATCTCCGTAGCGGATTTCTGCCGTTGCCACCGTATCGTTCTCGTTGACGACGGGAATGGCCTTGAGGGCGAGCAGCGTCTCGATGGTGTTGCGAGCGTTGAGATAGCGCCGCCGTTCTTCCGTATCGCCAAGCGTCAGAAGAATTTGTGCCGCCGTAAGTCCGCGCGCGCGCGCCAGGTCCTGATACGCATGGGCGAGCGAGATTTGCCCGACAGCGGCCGCCGCCTGGCTTTGTTCGAGTGCAAGCGGACCTTTGGGCAGTTTCAACGTGTGCCGGCCGAGCGCGATCGAACCCGACGAAACAATGACCAAGTCCTTGCCGGCCTTGGCCAGCTCCGCGACGTCGTCCATCAGAGAATTCAGCCAGTGCATTTTCAAAGTGCCGGTGGCCCGGTCGGCGAGCAGAGCCGAGCCGATTTTTACGACGATGCGTTTGGCGCGCTGCCACTCGGGCCGCACGCCCGCAAGAGCGGCGGATTTCTCAGAACAGGTCGATGAGGGTGTAGCAGGCGGCATTGCGTTACGGCACCGGGTTATTTGACGATACTCGGAGCCATAGCAGAGATTTTGTGCCTTGGGGAAAGGCCTCCGATGATTTTGCGCAGGTCAGGTCCGTGCGGGCTAAGCAACTTTAACTGTCTATCTGATCGCCTTGTTCAGATTGCGAGCCTTATCGAGCCCTTTAACCGTGTCGAGGCCTTTGACGCCCGATAAATTGGCGCCATCGAGGTCGGCATCGGTGAGGTCGGCTCCCGTCAGATTCGCACCCGATAGGTCGACTTGCGAAAGGTCTGTTTCGCGCAGATCAGCGCCACTGAGGTCGGCCCCTGTTGCACGCGAAAACATCATGTCGAGCCGGAAGAATTTCACACCTTGCATGGTCGCGCCGGAGAAGTCGCAACCGCGGCAGAAGTTGTTCATGGGCGTCACCATGGTGCCTTGACCGGGCTTGAACTCGAGCGGGCTGAAGTCGGCGCCGGTCATGTCTGCACCCCGGAAATCGGTGCCTGCAAGATAGAAGGACACGCGCACCTTGCGCAGGTTAGCGCCTGAAAATTTTGGACCCTCGGTGCCGTTGTTGGAAAGGTCGGTGAACACCGTCGGGCGCAAGATGGTCGCGCCACTGAGATTGGCGCCCGACAGATCCGCCCGAATTAATACCGTCCGGTCGAGGCGTGTGCCCGACAGGTCGCTGCCCTTCAAATTAGCGCCCGTAAAATCGGCACCATATAAGTCTGAGCCCTTGAAGATCGTGGCCTTGAAATCGATGCCGGAGAAATCGAGGTAGGTGAGGTCATGGTTGGAGTAGTCGAGCCGCTCGCCGGGTGCCGCCTTGTGCAGAGCCTGTGTAATCTGGCGGATCGTGGTGTCGGCTTCGGGCGCGACCGGCGCCAGTATTTCCTCGGCGGCAAATGCTGGGTATTGGCCCGCGATCACCACGCTGGCCAGCATGAGCGCCATTATCAAAAACTTCGGCACGGCCACTCCTCGAATGTCTCGGCTGGCGGCCATGTTACATGCCGGTGCCGGGGCGTGGATTAAAAATCGCGCGCCGCTCGATTGGATCATTTAGTCGAGGCCGCGCCAAAACCGCCCCCCGTCGGCGTGTCGATGATGACGGCATCGCCCGGCTCCAGGTCCGCCTCGCCGCAGCCGCCGAGGTTTTCAAGCCGACCGCTGGCGCGACGGATCATGTTGCTGCCGGTTTCACCAGACTCGCCGCCGTGCAAGCCGGGCGGACGAACGCGACGAAAGCCCGACAGCATCGAGACATGCATCGGTGCGAGAAAGCGAATGGCGCGGTGCGTGCCGTCGCCGCTCTCAAAGCGCCCCTTGCCGCCCGAGCCGCGCCGTATGGAGAATTCTTCCAGCACCACAGGGTAGCGCTTTTCTAAAATTTCGGGATCGGTCAACCGTGTGTTCGTCATGTGGACATGCACGCCCGCCGTTCCCGCAAAGCCGTCGCCCGCGGGCGAGCCAGAACAGATGGTCTCATAATATTGAACGCGGTCGTTGCCCAACGTCAGATTGTTCATCGTGCCTTGCGAGGGGGCCATGACACCGAACGCCGAAAAAATGGCATTGGTGACGCATTGGCTGAGCTCGGTGTTGCCGGCAACGACCGCGGCCGGGTACGCGGGGCTCAGCATCGAGCCTTTGGGGATGACGAGTTCGACGGGGCGCAGGCAGCCGGCATTGAGCGGAATGTTTTGTCCCAGCATGACGCGCAGACAGTAGAGCACGGCGGCGCACGTGACCGGTTCGGGCGCATTGAAGTTTGACGGCTGCTGCGCGCTGGTGCCGGTAAAATTAATTTTTGCTGTCGACGTCTGCCGGTCGATGGTCACGGCCACTTCGACCGCGCAGCTCTGATCCATCTCGATGCGGGCGCGGCCCTCTGGAAGCGTCGCGATCAAGCGGCGCATAGCGGCCTCGGCGAAGTTTTGAACGTGTCCCATGTAGGCGTTGATCGCAGCTGCGCCGTGATCGCAGGCAAGGCGCACAAGCTCTGCGGCGCCGCGCGCGTTGGCGGCCACCTGAGCTTTGAGGTCGGCGATATTCATATCGGGATTGCGGGCTGGATAGCGGCCGCCCGTCAGCAGCGCGCGTGTCTCTGCTTCACGAAAGCGTCCGCCTGACACCAGCTTGCAAACGTCGATGTAAACGCCTTCCTGTTCGATCGACGTGGCGCACGGGCTCATGGACCCAGGCGTCATGCCGCCAATGTCGGCGTGATGGCCGCGACTGGCGACATATAAATTGACCGCCGCCCCGTTTTCGCAAAACACGGGCGTGACAACGGTAATGTCGGGTAAATGCGTACCGCCCTGATAGGGCGCGTTGAGCATGAACACGTCACCGGGATCAATGGAGCGGCCAGCGCTTGCGATCACGGCTTGAACGGACGCATCCATAGATCCCAGGTGCACCGGCACGTGCGGCGCGTTGGCGACGAGCGCTCCTGAATGATCGAAAATGGCGCAACTGAAGTCGAGCCGTTCTTTGATGTTGACGGACTGCGCGGTGTTGCGAAGCGCTTCGCCCATCTCGACGGCAACCGCCATAAAGGCGTTGCTGAAAATTTCAAGCCGGATGGGATCGACCGTGCCGCTGAGCGGCGCTTTGGTCGGCGGTTTCACGCGCTTCAAAATCAAATTGTTGAGGGCCGAAAGTGCATACGACCAGCCGTCTTCGACGACGACCGTTTGATGTGGCTCGATGATCAGTGCTGGGCCATGGCCGCTGTCGCCTGCGCGGAGTTGATCTCGGTGCACCACGGGTGCATCGCGCCAGGCGCCGCGCGAGAAGAAGCGCTGCGTAAGCGGCTTTTCACGAGTCCTACGCGGTTCACAGTTAGTGTCCTTGCGTTCATCGCCAGCTTCCGATGACAGTTTTTGCTCGACCGCTTCGGCTTCGATTAGCGACACCACAACTGTCTTTTCCGGCGATACAAAACCAAAGCGTTGAAGGTGCAGAGCTGCGAAATCCGAAACCATGCGATTGGGCGTGCCGAGCGCCACGGGAAACGCCGTTTCGCTCGCTTCGTAGCGCAAATGCACAAGGACTGTTTGCGTCACGTCTTGGGCGTGTGCGCCTTGAGCCACGATGTCGCTTGCAGCCTCATCAACGATCTTGTCCGCCAGGAATTTAAGGCCCGCCGCGATGGCCTCGCCGAGCGGTAGTTCGATCGATTGCTCGCGGCTGCTGCGTAGTCCGGCCATGCCCATGCCGTAGGCCGAAAGCAAACCGGACAACGGGTGGATCATCACGGTTGATAGCCCAAGCGTATCGGCGATAAGGCAGGCGTGCTGGCCGCCGGCCGATCCAAAACACTGCAACACATACGTACTGGCATCGCGCCCGCGCGCTACGGAAATGCGCTTGATAGCGTGGGCCATGTTGTCGACCGCGATCGCGATGGCGCCGTCGGCCGCCTCTTCGATCGTGCAGCCGTTACCGATCCGCTGAGCGAATTCGCCAAAAGCCTTGCGCGCGGCTGCATCGTCAATGGGCAGCTGGCCATCGGGTCCGAAAATCCTGGGAAAATATTCCGGCCGGATTTTGCCCAAGACGACGTTGGCATCCGTCACCGTCAGCGGTCCGCCACGGCGATAACACAGGGGCCCGGGCTGCGAGCCCGCACTTTCAGGGCCGACGCGCATCTGGCCATGTTCGAACGCGATAATCGATCCGCCGCCGGCTGCCACCGTTTGAATGTTGAGCATGGGAACGGCGAGACGCACGCCCGCGACCTGCGTTTCGAAGATGCGCTCATAGTGGCCGGCGAAGTGGGAGACATCTGTAGACGTACCGCCCATATCGAAGCCGAGCACGCGATCGTAACCGGCGCGCTTGGCGGTTTGCGCCATGCCGACGATGCCCCCGGCTGGGCCTGAAAGAATGGCGTCGCGGCCGCGGAAGGCGCTGGCGTCAGTCAGCCCGCCGGACGAGGCCATGAACCGAAGCCTGGCAGAGCCACCGTGGCCCTGGTCAGGGGTTAACGCCGTGCTCACCTGGTCGACATATTCGCGCAGCACCGGTGACAGGTAGGCATCGGCGACCGTGGTGTCGCCCCGGCTGATGATGCGAATGAGCGGCGACACCTCGCTGCTGATCGAAACTTGGGCGAAACCGGCTTCCCGAGCGAGAAGGGCCGCTACGCGCTCATGTTTTGCAAAAGCGTAGCCGTGCATGAACACAATTGCAGCGGCGGTGCAGCCGTGCGTGTGAGCTTCGACGAGCTGCGTGCGCAAATCGTCCTCGTCGAGTGCGGTCTCAATCGTGCCGTCCGCCAGCACCCGCTCGCTGGCTTCGATGACGCGCTCATACAACGCTTCCGGCTTGACGATCCGTTTGGCGAAAATATCGTTACGTGCCTGGGTCCCGATCTCGAGCTGATCCTTAAAGCCCTTGGTGATGATCAGCGCCGTGCGCGCGCCCTTGCGCTCCAACAGCGCGTTGGTCGCGACCGTCGTTCCCATGGCGACACTGGCAATCGTGTGTGCGGGAATCGGCTCGTCGCGTGCGGTTCCCAAAATTTGCCGGATGCCTTCCAGCGTCGAATCGGCATAGGCGGCGGGATTGACTGAAAGCACCTTGCGCGTATGCAACGCGCCGCCGGGCGCGCGCGCCACCACATCGGTGAAGGTGCCGCCGCGATCGATCCAGAATTGCCATCCGGGCATTTTATTAAACGGCATGCGCTCCCGAAAGCTGCCGGCAGGGCCCGGTCAGCAAAATTTTGACAAGCGCGGCCATTGTGCCGCAGTCTCGCCATCTGCGCGAGCACCTTTGACCTTATAAGATACGGCTTATGCCACCCAACACCGTTGATGACGAAATTTTGCCGCCTCTGCAATCCAGGCCTACCGGAATCTGGGCAGCGTTCGTGCGTAAATTGGGGCTCGGTCCAGGGCCGCGCCGCTTACCTCACGACAGCGTTGCATTCACGAGTGCGTTCATTGCGCTGGGCGCCAAAATGGCGGTTGCCGACGGCGTGGCGGTAAAAGTCGAAGCCCAGGCCTTCGCCAAATTTCTCGACGTCGCGCCCGGGCAGGAAGCCAATATCCGGCGTCTCTATGATGTCGCCCGGCAAGACGCCTCCGGGTTCGAAGTCTACGCCGGGCGCCTCGACGCCCTGCTGGGCGATGAGGTGGTAATGAAGCGCGATGTGCTCGAGTGCCTGCTCTACGTGGCGTGCGCCGATGGTATTTTGCATCCGGCCGAAGACCGCTTTTTGCTAACCGTGGCGTTCGCCTTGCAATTCAGCGAACTGGAATTTGCAGGCATTCGCGCCCAGTTTGTCTACGATGCCGCCGACCCCTACGTGATGCTCGGCCTCGAACACGGTGCCAGTGACAGCGCCGTCAAGGCCCGGTATCGCAAGCTCGTCGCTGAACATCATCCCGACAAATTAATCGCTGCCGGCGCCACTGCCGCGCTCGTGAAGGCTGCGAACGCAAAGCTTGCGGCCATAAATTCCGCCCATGAATCGATCTTGAAAGAGCGCGCCAGCGCCATGGCCAGCACGTGATCGAAACGCACGATAGCCCGCTCGTTTGCGACCTTTTCGCGTCGCCCAATTTCGAGCCGCGTCTGGGCTGTGCAAAGCCGTCGATGATTGTTCTCCACTACACGGGGCTCGAGACGGTGGAGCGCTCGCTTGAAATTCTGTCGCGCCAAGATTGCAAAGTGTCGTGTCACTACGTGATCGACACGGACGGCCGCATTATTCAAATGGTCGCCGAGCACCATCGCGCTTGGCACGCAGGGCAGTCATCGTGGCTTGGAGCAACCGACATTAACTCGGCCTCCATAGGTATCGAAATTCAAAACGCCGGGCACTCCCACGGCAGTCCCGATTTCCCAGCGTGCCAGATGGCGGCCGTCACGGCGCTTTGCCGCGATATTATTGCGCGCCACTCCATTGGCCCGCGCTTCGTTCTCGCCCATTCCGACATCGCGCCGTCGCGCAAGATCGATCCGGGCGAGAAATTCGATTGGCCGGGATTGTCCCGCTCAGGCGTCGGTTTTTGGGTGCCGCCCGTTGAGGTCGAGATCAACGATTGTGGGTTCGGGCCCGGTGACGTTCACGACGACATCGCGCAAGCGCAGGCGCTGTTTGCGAAGTATGGCTACGGCATCGAGCCGACTGGCGTGTTCGACGAAGCCACGCGTTTCGTGGTGCGCGCCTTTCAATTGCATTTCCGGCCGGCCCTCATCAGCGAGCGGCTCGACCGGTCAACTCTTGCAACCGCGGAGCGGCTCATTGAGGCGCTGGCAGGCGTGCCGAGCGTCTGAGGATACCATTGTCCGCTTGACGCTGGAGCGCGGCTGCCCCCATGTGAGGTTGTCAGTTGGCCGGGCGGCCGCTGCCTTTTCGCGAAGGGCGTTATGGCCCGAATATTTCGCGGGCGGGTGGAGGAAAGTCCGGGCTCCATGGAAACAAAGGTGGCGGCTAACGGCCGCCGGGGGCAACCCTAGGGAAAGTGCCACAGAAAACAAACCGCCTCCCGCGAGCGCAAGTTTTCGGGCGGTAAGGGTGAAACGGTGCGGTAAGAGCGCACCGCGCGCGCTGGTAACAGCCGCGGCACGG
>JANNUW010000115.1:0-1754 GCA_031414095.1 Hyphomicrobium sp.
CAAGCATCGCGAATTCGCGTTTGCCTCTGGCGAGATGAGCGCGGACACCTTCACGGCGTTCCTGAAAACGACGCTGGGCCATGCGGCCGGCGCCTGCTGCGACGGCGCAATCGCGTTCGTGTGCATGGACTGGCGGCACATGGGCGAACTGCTGGCGGCCGGTGCTGCTGTGTTCAGCGAGCTGAAAAACCTGTGCGTCTGGAACAAGACCAACGGCGGCATGGGCACGTTCTATCGCTCGAAGCACGAACTCGTCTTTGTGTTCAAGGTCGGCGCCGCACCGCATACCAACACCTTCGGCCTCGGCGACGGCGGCCGGTACCGGACGAACGTCTGGGACTACGCGGGCGTCAATACGATGAAGAAGGACCGCATGAACGAGATCGCGATGCACCCGACGGTCAAGCCAGTGGCCCTCGTCGCAGATGCGATTCTCGATGTGACCCAACGCGGTGCGCTCGTGCTCGATCCGTTCGGCGGCTCAGGCTCGACGTTGATTGCTTCCGAGAAAACAGGCCGGGTCGCGCGATTGATTGAGTTTGATCCGCTCTACTGCGATGTCATCGTGCGCCGCTTTGAGGCCTTCACCGGCAAGCGCGCGAAGCTCGCGGCAACAGGCGAGGTATTCGAGGATGTGGCGCACGAAAGGGCGAGCTCAACAATTGCTGCGTGATGGGCGCGGTTGTCGTTGCGCTGAGACAGCCAGCCGAAACCCTGGAGGACCACAAGCAGTTTGCAGAAACTTTCGGGACTTGTCCTCGACCTGATGCCGCAGGGTGTGAGAGTCGCTGTGCCGGAGCACGAATTAGCACCTATTCGATTAACTCATCGGCAGTGGCGAGCAACGCCGGCGGTATCGTGAGCCCGAGGGCTGCTGCAGTCTTGAGGTTTATGACGAACTCTATCTTGGTCGGCTGCTCAACCGGCAGGTCGCTGGGCTTGGCGCCCCGCAGGATTTTGTCGACAAAACTTGCGGCGCGGTGAAACAAGTACATAGGATTCGAACCATAGGACATTAGGCCACCTGCATCGGTTATGTCACGGTAGGGGTAGATGCTCGGCATCCGCTGCTTGACCACGAAATCGGCGATCGTCTGTCGGTTGGCCCAGTGCACAGGGTTTGCCGCTAGATAGAAAGCGTGTGGCCGGTCCCGGGTCATCAGCGTAAAGCCATCGGCGTAGTTGGTTGGGGTGACCTCGACAAAGACAAGTGACATGCCGAGATTCGGCGCAGCGGCCCGCGCAATTGCCCCCTGTTTGCCATTCCAGTCGGCGGCCAGCCCCAGGAAGGCAATCCGGGTCGCCTCAGGAACGACTTCCTTGAGCAGTTGCAGCATCTTGCTTTCTACATCGGCTCCAGGATTGTTGGTCAATCCGGTGATATTGCCGCCGGGTCGTGCCAAGCTCGTTATGATTCCCGCACCGACAGGATCATAGCTCACCATCATCACGATGGGCACGACGTTCGTTACACGCTTCGCGTCTTGCGCTGCTTTATCGCCAGTCGTTACGATCACATCGACCTTGCGATCGACCAGCTCTGCCACAATCGCCTCGAGCCTTTCGAGCCTCCCCTCCGCGGATCGACACTCCAGAATCAGGTTGCGGCCCTCAGCATACCCTAAGTCCCGCAGTCCTTGCGTAAAGGCGCGAACAACGGGGCTGATTGGACTAGCCCCGGTCATCTCGGACACAGGGGTTGTGGTGAATACCAGACCTACTTTGAACAGCCTGCCTGCCGGCTGCGCGCGAAC
>JANNUW010000116.1:0-9321 GCA_031414095.1 Hyphomicrobium sp.
GGTGTGCGGCGGTCGAGCGTGACCGATGCAATCCATATTTTGGAAGGCGATTCGCTGATCAAAGCCACGCGCGGCAATATCCGCATTCTCGACCGGGACCGGCTGGTCCGCGCAGCCGGAGCATCCTACGGCGTGCCCGAAGAAGAATACCGCCGCCTGTTCGGGCCGATCTAATTTCGTCGCGGTCTGTACTCACAAGGAGGCAAGTGCGAACCCGCTGCTGCCTAATCCAAAAATTCTGCGTTCCCGGCCAAGCACGCGGGCTACGCGTGCATTGAGCCGGGATCGCGTCCCTTTTAGCTTGGACGTGATCCCGGACCGGCGCGCCTCGCATCCGCTCGCCGCCCCGTCCGGGAACGCAAGGATTGGGGGAGGTGCGCGCGCGGGTGTGCGCCCCAAGGCCGTGCTCGTCTCGGGCGCGGGCCTTCCCCACTATCTCACAGCACACAATGTGTGGCATCAAGCGTTCACCACATCGACCGAGGTTCCGTTTTTTGCCCCAATCCCGGCTGCCGCCTGTTTCGCTCACGACGCTTGGCGCCCAATCGGCGGCTTATCTGGGCGATCTTTTGACGCCAACCTTGCGATTGGGCGTCACGGGCTTGGCGCGTTCGGGCAAAACCGTTTTCATCACAGCCTTGGTGCGCAATCTGGTCTCGGGCGGGCGCCTGCCCTTTTTGCAATCGAGCGCTGACGGCCGCATCGAGAGCGCGTGCCTGGAGCCGCAGCCCGACGACAGCGTGCCGCGCTTTGACTACGAAGCGCACTTGGCAAGCCTCGAAGACGATCCGCCCGATTGGCCGCAAAGCACACGGCGCATTTCGCAACTGCGCGTGACGGTCACGTACCAGGCCTCGAACCGCTGGCTGCGGGCACTCGGGCCCCGGCGGCTCAATATCGACATCGTCGATTATCCAGGCGAATGGCTGATCGATCTTGGCCTGTTGGATATGGATTTCAAAACGTGGTCGGCGGAGGCCCTGTCTCTAGCCCGCGACTCATCACGCAGCGAAGCAGCGGGCGCGTTCCTGCGCTTTCTCGGCAATCTTACTCCCGGCCGTGCTGGCGCAGAACCCCAGGCGCTCGAAGGCGCCCGGCTATTCACGGACTATCTCAAAGCCGCGCGCGCCAAAGAAAGCGTGTCGACGCTCGGGCCGGGGCGGTTCTTACTGCCCGGCGATCTCGAGGGCTCACCGCTGCTGACCTTTTTCCCGCACGACGGCGACGGGACCTCAGGCCGCAAATCGCTTTCAGCCATGCTGGAACGGCGATTTGAAAGTTATAAGGCGCACGCCGTGCGTCCGTTTTTCAGAAATCATTTTGCACGGCTTGATCGCCAGATCGTGCTCGTCGACGTGCTCTCGCAGTTGAACGGCGGACGCGCCGCCGTCGCCGATCTCGAGCGGGCGCTGGCCGGTGTGCTCAAAGCCTTCCGGCCGGGTCTCAATACGTGGCTGACAGTCATTACCGGGCGGCGCGTCGATAAAGTTCTGTTTGCCGCCACCAAGGCTGATCATCTGCATCATCAAAGCCACGACCGGCTCGAAGCCATTCTGCGGCTTATCACGCAACGCGCCAGTGCGCGCGCCGAAGGCTCAGGTGCGGCCGTCGAAGTCATGGCCATGGCGGCACTGCGCGCGACGCGCGAAGTTGAAGCGCGCGACGGCGATGCACTGCTGGGGTGCCTCAAAGGCGTGCCGATGCCGGGCGAACGAGTGGGCGCGCGCGTCTTCGACGGACGCGAAGAAGCGGTTTTGTTTCCAGGCGAACTCCCCGTCGATCCGGCGCGCGCCGTTGACACTGCCGGAATTGCCGCTGCGAGCGGCGGCCGAGCGCTGCCCGAAGCTGCCTTTATCCGCTTTCGCCCGCCCCGGCTGTTTCCGGCCGGACCGGCTGGCACCGTAAAACCCGCGCCCCATATCCGCCTCGACCGCGCGCTCGATTTTCTGATTGGGGATTGGCTGCTATGACCTCGGCGAAAGACAACCGTGAAGTTCCGGCGCGCAAACCGCGGGTGTTCGCAGCCGATGATCCAGCACTCGTGCAACCGCCGCCGGCTGACCCGACAGACAGCGGCCTAGCCCCCGCCGATGACCTCGACACCGGCACGGCGCGCGCGCCGGTCACGCTTTCGCATGGTATCCGTTGGGGCGCGATTTTTTTCTCCGCCATGTTCGGTCTCGCAATGCTTGCGGCCAGCGTGTCGTTCACGCGCTTCGTCAGCCAGGCTTTGCAGCGCAATGACTGGATCGGCTGGACCGCAACCGCGTTAGCCGTTACCGGCGGCCTCGCCGCGCTCGTCGTGGTGATGCGCGAAATCTTCGGCCTGTTCCGTTTGGCGCGGCTCGGCCGTTTGCGCCGCGACGCCAACGCGGCACTCCTGTCGAACGACAAGTCTCTCGAGCGCGCCAGTGTCGCCCAATTACGCGACCACTTTGCCGGCCGCCGCGATGTTCGCTGGGGTCTGGCGCGGCTGAAAGAGCACGAAGGTGATGTGCGTGACGCGGGCGAACTGTTGCGCCTTGCCGATCGCGAGGTCCTGGCGCCGCTCGACGTTGTGGCCCGCCGCCATATTTTAAAGAGCGCCAAGCGCGTCAGCACTGTCACGGCGCTGAGCCCCATGGTGTGGATTGCGATGGGCTATGTGCTCGTTGAGAATTTGCGCATGCTGCGCACGCTGGCGGGTCTTTATGGCGGGCGGCCGGGCGGCATGGGCGCGCTTCGCCTCGGGCGCATGGTGGCCGGACACATTATTGCGTCAGGCGGCGTTGCCATGACCGACGACTTGCTGGGACAGTTTTTGGGTCAGGATATTTTACGCCGGCTCTCGCGGCGTCTGGGCGAAGGCGTCTTCAACGGCGCTCTGACGGCCCGTATCGGGGTCGCGGCCATTGATGTCATCCGCCCGATGCCGTTCGTCGACGCCGTACCCGTTCGCGTTCGCGATATTGTTCCAGAGCTGTTTAAACAGCACCGCTCGTAAGCAAAACCTTGCTTATCACTGGGGCTCCGCCGGGGGAACGATCATCGCGCCGGAGCGTTTCTGCTTATTCGCACACCTGATCGCTCGCCTATCTCGCTCCACTGCATACTCAAATCGGTCGTCCACCATAACGGCTGGAATACGCGTGTGCCCCGTCTGTCTACGCATGGAAACCTCCTCAGCTAAGGCAGCACCGATGAAAAATTGCCAGACAACGAACTGCGCGGCTTCGTTTCTGATTGCGGGTGCCGCGTTTGCCTTGGTCGTAATCTCTGGAACGCTGCCTGCTTGCGCACAAGACACTCCGCAAGACGCGCCCAGCCCGGCCGAAATCCTCAAAGACGATAAGATGCGCGCGGCCATGTCGAATAAACCGAACGCGGAAGACGGCTTGGCATTGAGCCGGAAGCTTTGTGTCAATTGCCATCTAATCGGAGACACGCGTGATGTTACCGCGCCAGCCGATGTGCCGACGTTTCTGAGCATCGCCAACCGGCCCAGGCAATCGACTGAGCTGCTGACGCAATGGCTAATGGCCCCCCACGCCCCCATGCCCGATCCGCACCTGACCCGCATCGAAATCCGCGACCTCGCAGGCTATATCCTGTCTCTTCGCACCGCCGCACCTTGAGTTTCAAAGCTTTCACGCCCAGGAGAAACGCCGTTGCGAAAATTTTTGAAATCTACAAGTCTTATTGCTGTCTTGGCAGCGACGGCCGCTCACGCACAGGAAGATGGCAATCCTGGCAGCGGGCGCGCGTATGCGGTGGCCCACTGCGCCGAGTGTCATGCTGTGCAAGAGGCGACCGCACTGTCGCCAAATCCCGACGCGCCAAACTTTGCGAGCGTTGCCGTGCAGCCCGGCATGACCGGACACGCGCTTGCCGTCTGGCTGCAGACATCGCATCCCACGATGCCGAATTTCGTCATCCCACCAAGCGACCAGGACAACATCATCGCTTACATCTTGAGTTTACGGAAAACTGCCAAACCCTGACATGGCTTTGAGACTTTGACAATGCACGACAACCGGCGGCAAAACTCCAAACGGGCGAACGCGCTGGCCGTGTTGATGGTGGGCCTCGTTTTGCCGCTGTCGGCACATGCGCAGACGGACGCCACGCGTGCGGGCCCGGCGCTCAAAGGCCAGTTGATCGTCGAAGCCAACTGCAGCCGCTGCCACGCCGTCGGGCGCGACGGCACCAGCACACATTCTCAAGCGCCGCCGTTTCGCGACATCGTCAAGCGCTACGCGCCCTCCGATCTCGCCGAAGCCTTGGCCGAAGGCATTGTCTCGGGCCATCCCGACATGCCGCAGTTCGTTTTTCAACCCGGCGAGATCAACGCCATCATCGCCTATCTCGACGCGCTGAAGGCTCCGCAAGAAAAGTGACTGCGACGCCGGAACCAGTAAAGGCGCCCGGCGTTTATTTCGTAGACAGATGCAACAGCATCGGTCAGGAGCCCTCAAGGTTCTGGGCCGTTCGGGAGTGTTAAAACTCTCCGACGGCTTTTTTGTTGTATCCGAGGTCGTTCGTTGGAACTTTTACGCGCCGCATCCGTCGTACTCGACAGACCTTGGCCCAGTGAGTTGGCAGCACCTCAACCCGAGTTTCATCATGCAAAAGACGTCGAAATTTTTCGCTCTAGTCTTGGTCATTTTGCTCGCGGACGCCGGAATAGCCCTTGCACAGGAGGCCAAATTGGAACCGGGATTTGGGCCGAACCCGCAGTTGCCCGAGCCGTCATCGTCACTCATCCCGACGGTCAATGTGCCGACGGCGAAAGGCTGGCCAGCTGGACAAAAGCCAACGCCCGTGAACGGCCTGGCGGTGACATCCTATGCCGCCAATCTCGACCACCCGCGCTGGCTTTACGTGTTGCCCAACGGCGATGTGCTCGTCGCAGAAACCAATGCCCCTGAACGTCCCGATGACAACAAGGGCGTTAAGGGCTTGGTCATGAAGCTGTTCATGAAAAAAGCCGGCGCCGGCGTTGCGAGCCCCAATCGCATCACGTTGTTACGCGGGCTCAAAGCCGACGGCACCGCGGCTGAGAAATTCGTCTTTCTTGAAGGCTTGAATTCGCCCTTCGGCATGATGCTCGTGGACGACACGCTTTACGTCGCCAACACCGACGCGCTCGTCAAATTCCCCTACAAGGCCGGCGACACGCGCATCGACGCCGCTGGCCTGAAAGTCGCGGATTTGCCCGGCGGCACACTCAATCACCATTGGACCAAGAACGTCATCGCGAGCCCCGGCGGCAAGAAGTTTTACGTCACCGTCGGATCGAACAGCAACGTCGCAGAAAACGGCATCGACAAAGAAGAGAGACGCGCGGCCATATTGGAAATCGTTGCAACCAATGGCGCATCGCGCGTGTTCGCATCGGGCTTGCGCAACCCTAACGGCATGGCCTTCGAGCCAACGTCGAAGGTGCTGTGGACCGTCGTCAATGAGCGTGACGAACTCGGCAACGATCTCGTTCCCGACTACCTAACCTCGGTGAAAGACGGCGGCTTTTACGGCTGGCCCTACAGCTATTTCGGCCAGAATGTCGACAAGCGCGTGCAGCCCGAGCGCGACGATCTCGTCGCCAAAGCCATCATGCCCGACTATGGCCTCGGCGCGCACACCGCCTCATTGGGTCTGACCTTTGCCGGCAAGACCCCGCTTGCGGCACCCTTCGCCAGCGGCGCGTTTATTGGCCAGCACGGATCGTGGAACCGCAAACCGGCGAGTGGTTACAAAGTGATCTTCGTGCCCTTCGCCGATGGCAAGCCGACAGGCGCCGCACCGCTCGACGTTCTGACCGGCTTCCTCGACGCCGATGGCAACGCGCTTGGCCGCCCCGCCGGCGTAGCTCTCGCCTCCGACGGCGCCCTCCTCGTCGCCGACGACGTCGGCAACCAAATCTGGCGGGTCAGTGCGTCGAAGCAGACGGCAAGGGCTGAAGATGGCAAGTGAGGGGGTCGACTGGCGAGCCAAGGAGTGGCGAACCCACTGTCGCGAAAAAAAGCGGTTGCCAACATGGGTGGCGGCCGCTTCTTGTCAACCGACTTGTATCGATCGTTAGATCAGGTTGATCTCAGCCGGCAGGTACGAGGTAACATCGGCCGACTTCCTGTTCGCGAACAGCGGGCTTGGTCCAGGTCTTCATAGTGCTTTTCCTCCAAAAAGAGCCGATAATCCCGGCCCACTTGTAGAAATTACGCCCCGTAAAAGATAACGATAAATCAAGCGCGAAACTTATGATCAGTTTGTCTGACCTTAAATTACAGCCGGACTACTCGTGCGGCTAACGGCGCGAAAAAATAGGGCGGCGCTTTCGGCGCCGCCCATTTTTGCGCGAGATGTGATCAGCAAAGCTGTTGCGCGAACTTCGCCGGCATTGTGGCTGTTCGATTTCCACTTCGGCCCGGATCAGGCGAGATCGAAACGATCGGCGTTCATCACCTTGTTCCAGGCAGCCACAAAGTCGCGGACGAATTTCTCCTTCGCGTCGTCTTGGGCATAGACTTCGGCGAGCGCCCGCAGCTGCGAGTTTGAGCCGAAGACGAGGTCAACACGCGTGCCGGTCCACTTGACTTGACCCGTCTTGCGGCAGCGGCCCTCGAACACGTCCTGGTCCGCCGAGACCGCCTTCCATTCTGTGCTGGCGTCGAGCACGTTCACGAAGAAGTCGTTGGTGAGCCGGCCAGGATCCTTGGTGAAGATGCCGTGAGGGGCTTCGCTGTGGTTGGCACCCAGGACTCGCAGACCACCCACGAGTGCGGTCATCTCGGGCGCCGTCAGAGTCAGCAGCTGCGCTTTGTCGATCAGCATTTGCTCAGCCGGTGCGACGTATTTCGCCTTCATGTAATTGCGGAAGCCATCGGCTTCCGGCTCCAGAGCGCTGAAGGACTCGACATCGGTCTGTTCCGCCAAGGCGTCCACGCGGCCAGGTGTGAACGGAACCTCGATCGCGTGCCCGGCAGCCATCGCCGCCTGTTCCACGGCGGCACAGCTGCCCAGAACGATCAGGTCGGCCAGAGAAACCTTCTTGCCGCCGATGGCCGCGCTGTTAAACGACGTTTGGATCCCTTCGAGAACTGCGAGCACTTTAGCAAGCTGGGCAGGCTCGTTGGCTGCCCAATCCTTCTGCGGACTAAGCCGGATGCGGGCACCATTCGCGCCACCACGCTTGTCCGAGCCGCGGAAGGTCGAGGCGGAGGCCCAGGCGGTCGAGACCAGCTCCGAAATTGAGAGACCCGAGCCGACGATGTTGGCCTTGAGGGCGGCGATGTCGTGAGTATCGATCAGGGGGTGATAGCTTGCTGGAATAGTATCCTGCCAAATCAGATCCTCGGCCGGAACCTCCGGCCCGAGATAGCGCGACTTCGGCCCCATGTCGCGGTGGGTCAACTTGAACCACGCGCGGGCGAATGCGTCGGCGAACTCGGCGGGATTGGCGTGGAAGTGACGCGAGATTTTCTCGTAAGCGGGATCCATGCGCATCGCCATGTCTGCGGTGGACATGATGATCGGCACCTTCTTTGAAGGATCCTGCGCATCGGGCGCCATATCCTTTTCCTGGAGGTTTTTTGGCGTCCACTGCCAGGCGCCGGCCGGGCTCTTCACGAGTTCCCAATCGTAGCCCAAGAGCACGTCGAAATAGCCCATGTCCCACTTGGTCGGGTTCGCGGTCCAGGCGCCTTCGAGACCTGACGTAATGGCTTCACTGCCCTTGCCGCTCTTGTAGGTGCTGAGCCAGCCAAAACCCATGGCCTCGATGGGTGCGGACTCGGGATCCGGGCCGCAGTGCGACGCGGGGGCCGCGCCGTGCGTCTTGCCGAACGTATGTCCGCCCGCCGTGAGAGCGACCGTCTCATAGTCGTTCATGGCCATGCGCTTGAAGGTCTCGCGGATGTCACGCGCGGACGCGATGGGGTCGGGCTTGCCGTTCGGGCCTTCCGGGTTGACGTAGATGAGACCCATCTGCACAGCAGCGAGCGGGTTCGCCAGTTCACGATCGCCGGAGTAGCGCTGATCGCCGAGCCAGGTGTCCTCGGCACCCCAGTAAATGTCTTGTTCGGGTTCCCACACGTCCTCCCGGCCGCCGGCGAAGCCGAACGTCCGGCCGCCCATGGATTCGATCGCGACGTTACCCGCCAGGATCATCAGGTCGGCCCAGGAAATCTTGCTGCCGTATTTCTGCTTGACAGGCCACAGCAGCCGGCGCGCCTTATCGAGATTACCGTTATCCGGCCAGCTGTTGAGCGGGGCGAAACGCTGCGTACCCGAACCTGCGCCGCCACGGCCGTCTGCGGTGCGATAGGTGCCTGCGCTATGCCAGGCCATTCGGATGAAAAGGCCGCCGTAGTGACCATAGTCTGCCGGCCACCAGTCCTGACTGTCGGTCATAAGCGCAGTCAGGTCCTGCTTAAGGGCCTTGAGGTCTAGTTTGTTGAACTCCTTGGCGTAGTTAAACGCTTTGCCCATCGGGTCGCCAGCGGGCGGGTTCTGATGAAGGATTTTCAGGTTCAGCTGGTTCGGCCACCAGTCGCGGTTCGACATTGCGCCGCCCGTCACATTGACAGGAACCCCATGCATCGGACACTGGCTGATCTCGTTCATGACCCCTCCCTGGACACTCTTAGACTCGTTGTATGGCCCAACAAGCTCTTCAAAAGAAGGCTTTTATCCATTTCTTCCGATAAGATAAAGACCGTTCATTTATGAGCAATCATAATAATATCTGATCGCGTAGCCAGATTGGCTCAATAAGGCTGTTTTAGCTCGTAGCTGACCTGCCTGGCCCGCCTCGCAGTCCGCATTTTGAGTGCGGCGTGTTTACCCGTTTCGCCATAGGTTTCCACCTCCTCACTGGCGAGGGCGACAACGCACCGATCGCCAAAGTGTCCTCATCGTTTTTTCTTGAGCGCTGAAACAGTGATGCTAAAAATGCTCAACTGTGCACGCGGCTCGAGGGTTGAAACCCTGATTGCGGCGAAGACGGGTTGGCCGGGGCGGGCCGGGTTTTTTTTAAGGTTAGACTTTGTCATGGTTGAAACCGGCATTCCGGCCGCCGGCGATGTTCTGCGACGCGGGCTCGCGCTTCCGGCCGGCGTGGAGCTACGCCCGCTGCAAACCCACGCGGATGATCGCGGTCGGTTTACCGAACTCTTCCGCGAAGATTGGGGGGTGGAGCCGCACCCCGTGCAATGGAACATGGTGCGATCCGCAGCCAACGTGATGCGCGGCGTGCATGTCCATAAGCGTCACACCGATTTCCTGACGATGGCAGCAGGCGAAATGGTCCTTGGCCTGTACGATCTGCGGCCGGTGGTCATCGAG
>JANNUW010000117.1:0-7141 GCA_031414095.1 Hyphomicrobium sp.
GCAATCGCCTGACGCGCGAATCGCGCGTGCTGTCGGAATTGAATGAATGGCTGCAGTCGGCAAAGTCCGAAGTCGAACTCTATCAGATGATCGCGACGTTCCTCTCGCGACTGCTGCCGGACTGCACGGGCAGTCTTTACATCTATGCCAATTCGCGCGACATTTTAGAGTGCGTGCAGGTGTGGAACGGTACGCAGGGCACCGAAACCATGCATCCCGACGACTGCTGGGGATTGCGCCGTGGCCGCACCTACACGCACGGACAACACGAAATTGAGTTCGATTGCGCCCACGTGCACAGCGGCGCCGGCGAAGACTACTGCTGCATACCCATTCTCGCGCACGGCGAGACCGTCGGCTTGCTGCATATGGAATTTGTGCCGGGAGCCGACTGCAATTCCGCCGGCCGCAAAGCGGTCTTTGCCGAAGAGCGCCGGTTGGGATTGGCAGCGGCCGAGCACATCAGCTTGGCCATCGCCAACGTCAAACTGCGCGAACAGTTGCGCGATCAGGCAATTCGGGATGTTCTGACGGGTCTTTATAATCGCCGTTATATGCTCGAAACTTGCCGCCGCGAGTTCCAACGGGCCGCGAGAGCCGGCGAGCCCGTGAGCGTGCTATCGATCGATGTCGATCACTTCAAGACCTTCAACGACAATCACGGCCACGACGCTGGCGATAGCGTTTTGCGCTGTGTCGGCGAAGCGCTCAGCACCTCATTTAGAGACGAGGATGTTGCCTGCCGCTTCGGCGGCGAGGAGTTCGTTGTACTGCTGCCGCGCGCCGAGCCCGCCGTCGCCGCTCGCCGGGCCGAGGCCTTGCGAGCCAAAATCGAGGCATTGACGGTGCGCTACGCTGAGAAGAATTTGCCCAAGGTCACGATTTCGGTCGGCGTCGCGTCGTTCCCGCACTCAGGCGGAGCGCCAATGGAAGTCTTGAAAGTGGCTGACGAAGCCCTTTACATGGCCAAACGGGAAGGCCGCAACTGCGTTCGGCTGTCGCCCGGCTGCAAAGACAAGGTCGCGGACGAAACTGCCTCAAAACCTCCCGAAACTTCCGATGAAAATCCGGCAGAGCTGGGCCATTTGGCGGCTGCGCACTGCTGTGGTGAGACGCGGGGTATCCCACTCTTGGAGGCTGCTGAGTGAGGCGGTTGGCCCTCAGCCCCTCTGCTTAGCACCCCGGCTCAACTGTCGCCTTCCCCCGCAGGCCGGATCGGCCTATATCGGCGCTTTAGGGTCTGGAAGTGCGATGAAACTGCTTATGTTCGCCTCGGCCGGCGGCGCCATTGGCGCGGGCGCGAGATTTCTCATCAACGAGGCTTTCGGCGGGCGGGGCAACAGTGCATTTCCCTGGCATACGCTTTCGGTAAACGTCGCCGGATCGTTTCTGATGGGCGTCGTGTTCGTGGTCGTCAATGACAAGCTCGGCGCATCGCCTGAATGGCGCGCATTTCTGGCAACCGGAATTCTGGGCGGGTTCACCACGTTCTCGGCATTCTCCCTCGATGTGATGCATCTTATGACCGGCGACAATGGCCCTGGAGTCCGCGCATCGGCCTACATCGCGGGGTCGGTCGGCTTTTCCATCCTGGCGCTGATGGCCGGCGTTTGGATGACGCGCGCGGGGCTTGCGACATGAGCGAGACAGCACCAGTCCTCAAAAGCGACGCGGTCGAAACCATCGAAGTGCAATCGGGTGAGGCGGGGCTGCGGCTCGATCGCTGGTTTCGCGTCCATTTTCCCGAAGTCTCTTATACCTACCTGCAAAAGTTGTTGCGCTCGGGTCAGGTGCGGGTCGACGCCAAACGGGTCGAATCGAATTTCCGCATCGAAGCCGGTGCCAAGATTCGTGTTCCAAAAATTGTCAGGCAACCGAAGAAGGGCGTGGCCGGGGCTTTGAAGGCGCCGCCGGGGCTGTCCAAAACCGACCGCATGTTCATCGAACGCATGATCCTCTACGAAGACGAGGACGTGCTGGTGCTCAACAAGCCGTTCGGCATTGCAGTCCAGGGCGGCACCGGCACCACGCGCCATCTCGATGGGCTTTTGGCCGCCATGGAATCGCGCTTTGGCGACCGGCCCCGGCTCGTACACCGCCTCGACCGCGATACGACGGGCGTGCTTCTTGTCGCTAAGACGCGCAATGCCGCTGGCCAGCTCGGCCGCACGTTCCAGACCCGTTCGGCCGCCAAAACCTACTGGGCTCTCGTCAAAGGCGTGCCGACCCCGGCCCAAGGGAAGGTCGAAGCCGCCCTCGTCAAGGCTTCGGGCCCTGACGGCGACCGGGTGCGCAAAGCTCAGCCCGGCGAGCAGGATAAGGCCATGCACGCAACAACCCATTATTCGGTCATCGACCGCGTGGGGCGCAAGGCAGCTTGGGTCAGCTTGAAGCCTGTGACAGGCCGGCAGCATCAGCTCCGCGCCCACATGGATATTATCGGGCATCCGATCGTCGGCGATAATAAGTATGAAGGCGGCATGGATTTACCGGCTGAGAACATGGAGCCCAAGCTGCATCTTCACGCGCGCCGGTTGCAAATCCCGCACCCATCGGGCGTCGGCCGCATCGATGTCACGGCCCCGTTGCCCCCGCATATGCTGGCGACATGGGAACTCTTGGGTCTCGACGCCGATCGCTTCGATGCCGATGACGCGTGAGTGAGGTTATCGGCCTGGGGTCGCAAAGTCATCGAAATCGGGGGATATCTTGCATTTTGTGCAGGGAGGGGCTCCTTGTTTGGTCATATTGGGAAGCAACAAGCGCGGGACCGGGCTGCAAAGGACACCTTTGCGGCGCGTTTTGGTGCGAAAAGGCGTCTCCTCGTCAAAATGAGCATAAATTCCAACAACGGTTAATCAGATGAACCCGGCAGACGTTCCTGCAACTCAGGCAGCACCAGCGGCAGCGGGTGTTTCTTTCGTTGATCTATTTGTGCATGCCTCTTTCACCGTTCAGCTCATCATGATCGGCTTGGCAATCGCGTCGGTGTGGTCGTGGGCCATCATCTTCGAAAAGCTCTTCGCCTTTAGGCGCGCGCGGCGCGAGGCCGATAATTTCGAGCAGACGTTCTGGTCGGGGCAGTCGTTAGACGAGCTTTACAATGGCTTGTCGCGGGGAAAAACAATCGTGATGTCGGCCCTGTTCGTCGCTGCCATGCGCGAGTGGAAACGTTCGGTCGAAGGCAACATTCGCGCCATGGGCGGCATCCAATTGCGCGTCGAGAAGGTCATGGACGTTACCATCAGCCGCGAGATGGAGCGGCTCGACCGGCGTCTGCTGTTCCTGGCGACTGTGGGCTCGACAGCGCCGTTCGTCGGCCTGTTTGGAACCGTTTGGGGTATTATGACCAGCTTCCAGGCCATCGCCGTGTCGAAGAACACGAGCTTGGCCGTTGTGGCACCGGGCATCGCAGAAGCCTTGTTTGCGACCGCTCTTGGCCTCATGGCCGCCATCCCGGCCGTTGTATTCTATAACAAATTTCAGGCAGATTCGGCCCAGATCAGCCATCGGCTCGAAGCCTTTGCCGATGAGTTCGCGGCCATCGTATCGCGCCAGATCGACGTACGGAGCTAACCGTTATGGGCGCCAGTTTAAAGGCATCGGGAGGGGCCGGCAGCCGGCGGCGGCGCGGCCGGCGAAGCGCGCCCATGAGCGACATCAACGTGACGCCGATGGTCGACGTGATGCTGGTGCTGCTAATCATCTTCATGGTGACAGCACCTATGCTGACGGCCGGCATTCCGGTCGATTTGCCTCAAGCCAAAGGCGAGCAGCTTCAGGCCAACAAAGATCCGCTCACGGTTTCAATCGATGCCAAGGGCGATATTTACATCGCCGAAGCCAAGCTGCCACTCGATGAACTCGCAGCCAAGCTTAAGGCCATCGCCAAAAACGGAGCCGAGCAGCAAATCATTATTAAGGGCGATAAGGGGCTGGCTTATGGCATCGTGCTGAAAGTCATGGGCCGTATTCGCGATGCCGGCTTCCGCAAGGTGTCATTCCTGACCGAAAGCGAAAGCTAAAGGCTGCTGTTGAAATGCATGCCGGACTGATCACGTCGATTGTGCTGCATGGGGCCCTGCTGTTGTGGGCGCTGTTCGTCATGCATTCGACGACCGAACTGAGGCCGCCCGAGCCGGAGTCGGTTGAGATTGCGCTCATCACCCCGTCCGACCTGTTGCGTTTGAAACAGGGCGATGTGAACGCGAAGGAGCTCGAGGCCAAAGCTAAAGACAGCGAGCCCAAGCCCGATATTTCTAAAACCGAAGCTGACAAACCAAAGCCGGTCACGTCGGAAAAGCCGCCAGAGCCCGAACCGGCGCCACCCGAACCGAAGGCGGCCGAGACTCCTCCGCCCGAGCCGCCCAAGGCTGAACCTCTACCACCCGATCCGATAGCCGAGAAGCTCGCCGCCATTGCGCCCGAGCCGGTGCCAGAGCCTGGCCCGACGCCCGAAGAGCTGAAAAAGCTCGAAGAGCAAAAGCAGCTCGAAGAGACCAAGAAAAAGACCGAAGACGACAAGAAGAAAGCTGATGAGAAGAAAAAGGCCGACGAGAAAAAGAAGGCCGAAGACCTCAAGAAAAAGAAGCTAGCTGAAGAGAAAAAGAAGAAAGAGGCCAAGGAACAGGCCGACAAACTAGCGGCACTTCTCGACAAGGACCCGACAAAGCGCGGCGCGCCTCAGGCGTCCTCGACGCCAACCAAGCCGACGGATTACAAGGGCCCCGTAGCTGGCGCCGAAAAGGGCAACGACACCGTACTGTCGGCGCGCGAGCAGGATTTGCTCAAAGGGAAACTGAAATCGCAGCTGGCGCGTTGTTGGAATCTACCCGGCGGCGGCGGTGGCACCGAAACGCCCGTGGTGACCTTAAAATGGCGCCTGCGCGCCGATGGCGGGCTCGAGGGCGAACCGCAAGTCGTCAATCCGGGCACCGGTGCCTTCGCCGGGTTGGCGGTCGAATCGGCAATGCGCGCGGTGAAAAATTGCCAGCCTTTCACACTCCCGCCTGACAGTTATGCTGCCTGGAAAGAGATCGAATGGGATTTCGATCCTCGGCAGATGTTATGAGTGGCTCCAATTTGCGCCCGGTGTCACCGACGTCCCGTACTTCAAAGGTCAGCAAACGTGATTGATTTGATTTGCAGCACGCTTCCTCACTCCACGTCATCCCGGCGAGGGCCGGGATCCGCTCAACTTGGTTTTAGGACGGGATACAAGAAGCGGGATCATCGATCCTACCCGCACCTTGGACGGAACCCGGTCTTCGCCGGCATGACATTTCTGTTGCTGTTATTTGCGACGCTGCAAATCCCGCCCGCGCAGGCGCAGCTGAAGGGCGCGCAGACGCAAGGCAACATCGCCCCGATCCCGATCGCAATCCCTGAATTTCTCGGTGACGATCCGAAACTTGCACGTGACCTCGCCGACGTCATCGCCGGCGATCTTTCGGGCACGGGCCTGTTCGATGCACTCGATCGTGCGTCTTTCCTCGAGCAGGTGCGCGACGTCAACGCGCTGCCCAATTTCAACAACTGGCGCCAGATCAAAGCCGATGCGCTTTCAGTGGGCCGCGTGTCGCGCGGTGCCGATGGCCGCATCACGTCGGAGTTCCGCTTGTGGGACACGGGCACCGGCAAGCAGCTTGCTGGCCAGCGCTTCGCAGTCGCGGCGACGAGTTGGCGGCGCGCGGCGCACATCATTGCCGATCAGATCTACGAGCGGCTGACGGGCGAAAAAGGCTACTTCGATACCCGCGTCGTGTTCGTCGACGAGACCGGCCCAAAAATCAAGCGCATCAAGCGGCTCGCCATCATGGATCAAGATGGCGCCAACGTCCGCCTGCTGACGCAAGGCCAAGAACTCGTTTTGACGCCGCGCTTTTCGCCAACCAATCAGGAAATCGCATTCATGTCGTTTGCGCGCGATCAGCCGCGCGTGCTGCTGATGGACTTGACGACAGGTCAGCGCGAGGTGCTGGGCGATTTCCCAGGCATGACGTTTGCGCCGCGATTTTCGCCCGATGGGCAAAAGATTATCATGAGTTTGCAGACGGACGGCGATTCCGATCTCTACGAGATGGATTTGCGCACCAAGCAGAATCGCCAGTTGACCAATGCGCCGGGCATCGACACTGCGCCTTGCTATTCGCCGGACGGCCGCCAGGTGGTGTTTGAATCCGATCGCGAGGGCACGCAACAGCTGTACGTTATGAATTCAGACGGATCGGGCACTCATCGCATCAGTTTCGGCGAGGGGCGCTATTCCACGCCCGTTTGGTCGCCGCGAGGCGATTACATCGCGTTTACCAAGCAGCAGGGCGGCCGCTTCCTGATCGGTGTACTGCGGCCCGATGGTCAAGGAGAGCGCATCCTGTCGGAAGGGTTCCACAACGAGGGCCCGACCTGGGCGCCCAACGGCCGGGTCTTGATGTTCTTCCGGGAAGACCAGGGGTCACCTGGGGCGCGAATCTTCTCTGTCGACTTGACGGGTTACAATGAGAAAGTTGTCCAGACGCCATCGTTCGCGTCTGATCCGGCGTGGGGGCCTGTCCTGAACTGAAACACGAGTTTACCTCAGTTTAACCCTTCGGGTGTAGGGTCTCTAGCTATGCCCCTGCGTAACGGGGCTCTCAGTTATCTAGTAAAAACAGTCCCTTACCGCGTGTTTTCCGGTTGCGAGCGGAGCGGAGGGGAGCCTAGAACACTAAGTGGCATTTTCGCATCTGTTTGGTCGGAAAACAGTGGCTCAGGCACCTCTTATCTTGATCAAACCGGGCCATCCAAGTACCCCAGTAGTCGGCTCGGTGCCGAGACAGTTTAAGGAGGTTCGACCATGCAGGGTTTTAAGGGGCTGATCGTTCTTTCTGCTGCAGTTGTAGCAATTGTTCTCGGTGCATGCCGTCGTGAAGAAGCAGCACCAATGAAGCTTGGTGCTGAAGTTCCGGCTGCTGCTCAAGTAGCTCACTAATTTAAATCCGGTGCAAGCCGGGACAACACAGGAGAAAGAATTATGAAGGGCGCAATCGTTCTCGCCGCTGCCATCGTTGCTGTAGCTCTCGGCGCTTGCCGTCGCGAAGAAGCAGCTCCCATGAAGCTCGGCGCTGAAGCCCCCGTGGCTGGCCAGGCTCGCTAAGAGCTT
>JANNUW010000118.1:0-2556 GCA_031414095.1 Hyphomicrobium sp.
CATCCGCCGACGCCAACGACGAGCACGCCCATCGTCGTCGAAGCGAACACCACGTGCTTGACGATCGAGAAATCGCGGCGTTTCTTCGCGATCGGGGCGGCGCCGTCCGATGTCTGGTTATCTGTCATCTACGCACTCCACTTGGCAAACAAGCATCGGTTATTCAAGTTTCGTGCCTGGGTCATCAATAACGGGGGATGAAGTCATCATAGCGAAATTGGATATGACCCATGAACTCGAGTTCAAACTCAGCATCGGCATCACCATTGATGTTTCCTTCGAGGATCGTAACCTGCCGATCGTCGGTGTCCTCATACCGAACTTTCATCTGTCCTGCTTGCGAAAACGTCTCCTGCGCGCCGATCAACACGAAGCGACGAATGACGTGATCGCCGAATGCATCTTGCAGGTCGTCGACGAAGTCATCGCTGATTTTGTCGAGGTCGATGCGATCGCCGACTGCAAAATCCAGGATCTTATCGCGCGATCCAGATCCCTTGCCAATCGCAGCAACCGAGCCAAATACGAAAGTATCTGCACCTTCGCCGCCGGTGAAGGTGTTGACCTCGTCGTTCGCAACGATCGTGTCATCACCCGAGCCGCAGTTGACGTTCTCGATGCCGGTCAGCGTGTCTTCGCCCGTTTCGCTACTGCTGGCCACGCCCGCATTCAGGTCGACTGTCAGATCGGCCGAAGTCATTGTGGCATCGTAGGTGTCGCTCCCGGAGCCGCCATCGTAGTGGTCGTTACCGTCGTCGATCGTTGCAACGATCACATCGTCGCCATCGCCGCCGAGAGCGGTGTCGGCATCCTTTCCGCCGGCGAGCAGATCATCGTTGTCACCGCCCGCGATGTAGTCATCGCCAGCTTCTCCCAAAATAATGTCGTCGCTTGCTCCGCCCGTCAGGTGATTGGCCCCATCGCTGCCGACGATCGTATTGCAACCGCTGCCGCCCGTGACGTCTTCCACGTTCGCGATCTCGATATAGCCGGTCTCGGTGCTAAACGCAGCACCGTCCTTTAAATTTACTGTCAGATCGGCACTGACGGCCTGGACATCCAAAGTATCGATGCCATCTCCACCATCAACTTGAGTCGAACTTTGATTGTCCTGTGGCCCTGTAGGGGCAACCGCTGCGGCCGCCAGCACATTGGCCACGTTCTGCGATGATGAGCTTGTCTCGGTGTTCGCAGTGCCCGCAGTTGCCTCGGCCGGCACTTCTACCGAAGATGTGGCAACGGTTGTCAGTGTGTCCAACTCATCATCCGGAACTGCCCCGGAGCCGAATTGGGTCGGGCCGGGGTCGGCGACGGGGGTCGTCGGTGTCGACGAGTGTGCCACTGAAATGAACGTATCATTGCCGGTTCCACCGTTGGCAACGTCACCAGCATGAACGAGGATCGTATCGTTGCCGGCGCCACCATCGAGGTAATTGTTCCCCGATCCGCCGTCGATGAAGTCGTCGCCAGCTTCGCCATAAAGATGATCATCGCCGTCGCCGCCGCTGATGTTGTCGGCGCCAGTTCCTCCCCAGATCGTGTCGTTGCCTGCCTCGCCAAGCAGCACGTCGTTGCCGTCGTCGCCGAACAGCAGATCGTTGCCGGTGCCACCAAAGACGATGTCATCGCCGCGGCCGCCGAATACGACGTCGTCGCCGGCGCCCGCGTAAACGACATCATTCCCATCGCCCGCAACGATGCGATCGTTGCCATCACCGCCGAAAATCACGTCATCGCCCTCCCGCGCGAGAACGATATCGTCGCCGCAAAGAGCGTCGATGATGTCGGCATAAGGCGTGCCGACGATAATGTCGGCGCCGTCCGTCCCAACGATCGTCGTGTGCGAGGGAACGAGATCGAGCAGCGCCGTTGTCTGCACCACGCCTCCCATTCCATCGCTGACGTTGTAGGTAAACGTAACGTCGGAGGTATCGTCGCGCTCTGGCGTGAAATTCCAGCTGCCATCGCTGCGGGTTTGCAAAGTGCCAGACGATGAACTTAAGTTGCGCACAGACAACTGGTCGCCGTCGGGATCGGACGCATTGCTGAGAAGCTCGCTGAGCGCGATGACGACGCTCTGATTGGTCAGTAAGCTGGGCAGGATCAGCGGAGCGGCGATGACTGGCAAGCGATTGACGCGAGTTGACGGGCCGGGGTCGGTTTCGTCGTCACCGTCATCGCCGCCGCCGTCGTCTCCGGGACCTGAATCGCCAGGATTACCGCCACCGTTGCCGGTGCTCCCTCCCGACGATGCACCGCCTGATCCGCCACCACCCTGGCCGGGGAGGGGAACGCTATCGCTACCAGCGCCACCCGAGAATATTCCTATCGGTCTGCCGGGAGCAGCACCATATAGCGCAACGTTATCGTTCCCGTGAGCTTTATCGAACGTGGTTCCGCTTGTCGTTGACCGTACGGCGCCCTGTTCACCGAACAAGCGCGAGGCCGTGCCGGGATTAGACAATAACCTGATGGTGCCGCTGTCTGGTTGACTGGGCACAAGCCCATCGCCATAGGTTTCCTCTTCCTCCAGCTCGGCCGCATTTGGTTCGCCGG
>JANNUW010000119.1:0-1397 GCA_031414095.1 Hyphomicrobium sp.
GATTGCTTCTATCAACGCGATTTCAAGTGGCAGATGCTCTGGATCATACGGCGTGATACGATGCAGTTCGGCGAGCAGCGCTGGCGTGACGCGCGCGGGCTCGTGGTAACCCATCCCATGCACCACCCGGTGGCCGACGGCTTTGACTGAATCGAAAACATTCTGCGTTTCGAACCAGTCCAGTAGAAATGCAATCGCCGAACGGCGATCGCCTGCCACAATGGCGCGATTTACCTCGGATGCTCCGGACGTGTGATTGAACGAAAACGTCGTACCGCCCATACCGGTCCGGTCGACTTTTCCGGCTAGCCGCCGCAAGGAGCCGCCTGTCTCATACACAGCAAACCGGATACTCGACGAGCCACCGTTGATGGTCAAAACCGAACTCGCAAGCCAGATTGCGCTTTCTGAATCTTTTAACTCACTCTTGATAGGCATGTCTGTCTTCATTTTTCCGCATACTCGTTTTCACAGCGCCGCTAGCGCGCTGTCGACGATGCTTTGGGCTTCCGCCAAGATCGTTTGCAGATGCGCCTCGTCTTTGAAGCTCTCCGCATAGATTTTATAGATATCTTCGGTGCCGGAGGAGCGTGCAGCAAACCAGCCACTGGCGGTGATTACCTTTATGCCGCCGATCGGTGCGTTGTTACCCGGCGCGTGATCGAGTACGTTTTCGATCTTCTCGCCAGCCAGTTCGGTGCTCTGCACCTGCTTCGGCGACAGTTTTGCCAGCTTGGCTTTTTGTTCAGGCGCAGCCCGCGCTTCGACGCGATCGGCAAAGGGCTCGCCCAATTCGTGGACAAGGTCGCGATAAAGCTCACCGGGATCGCGGCCGGTACGCGCGGTAATTTCCGCCGATAGTAACGCTGGCACGATTCCGTCCTTGTCGGTGGTCCACACCGTGCCATCCCGGCGCAGGAATGATGCGCCAGCGCTTTCCTCACCCGCAACGCCAAGTGAGCTGTCGAACAGGCCGTTGACGAACCACTTAAATCCGACCGGCGTGTCATAGAGCTTGCGCCCCAGCCGTTTTGCCACCCGATCGATCAGCGCCGTGCTGACCACGGTCTTGCCAACCGCTGCGGTCTTGCCCCATGCCGGCCGATGCTGGAATAAATAATCGATTAGCACCGAGAGGTAGTGATTGGGCGACAACAATCCGCTGCTGCGGGTCACGATGCCATGCCGGTCGTGGTCAGGATCGCAAGCGAAGGCCACATCGTAGCGGTCCTTCAGTCCGAGCAGCCTCTGCATCGCGTACGGCGATGACGGGTCCATGCGGATCTTGCCGTCCCAGTCCACGGTCATGAAGCGGAAAGTTGGATCGACGCCGTCGCTGACCACGGTGAGGTCGATTCCGTAGCGCTCAGCGATTGGTGCCCAATAGTGGACGCCGG
>JANNUW010000120.1:0-4895 GCA_031414095.1 Hyphomicrobium sp.
GGCCGCTGGGGCTTTGACGACGAAATCGGCTGGTATTGGGTCCCGGGCACCCGCTGGGCCCCAGCCTGGGTAAGCTGGCGCCGCAGTGGCGATCATGTAGCATGGGCGCCCTTGCCACCGCATCGGGGTGGAGGCGACGACATCTCCATATCCATTAGTTTTGGTGACATACCCGATTACTATTGGGTAGCCGTTCCATCACGTAGTTTTCTGGAGGTCAATCTGAACGTTGTCATCATTGATGACAACCGCGAACGTCGTCGCATTGTGAACGATTCAGAGTTCGTCGGCAGCGTCCAGGTAGAGAACAACATCATCGTCAACAATGTAATCAACGTCAATTATGTTGAGGAAAACACCGGCAAGAAGGTAACTGAAGTCGAAGTCAAGAAGACTGACGATCCTGCAAGTGCCAAAGCCAGTGATGGCCAGGTGCAAGTATTTGAGGGCAAGGTTGAACCCGACAAAACTGCCAAGCCACCCAAGCTCAAGGAAGTGACCGAGGTAAAAGAAAACCAGGGTGAGGCCAAGAAGAAGGTCAAGGCTGAATCAGGTGAGCCGGCTGCCGCAACCCCTGACGATCAGGCCACCCAGTCAGGCGAGGAAGCGCCGGACAAGAAAAAAGTAAAGACAGGGCAAACTGGCCAGGCGACTGGCACCGAAGCTGAACAGACTGAACAGCCTGCTGACAAGAAGAAAAAGCTGAAGACTGACCAAACTGAAGGTGCTGCCACGGACACCGGCAATGGCGAGCAGGCGGTGACGCCAGCTGACAAAAAGAAAAAGAAGAATGTGGAGGAGTCTTCTGCACCGGTGGAAGAAGCGGCCGATCCTGCGGCTCAGGCAGAAAAGAAGAAAGACACTAAAAAGAAGGCCACAACTGAAGAAACAGCAGTAGATGGAGCAAGCCAGCCTGACGAAAGTCAGCCGGCTTCCGAAGAGCAACCTGCCAAGAAGGATAAGAAGGGCAAAAAAGATAAATCAGGTGTCCCTTGCGATCGTGCCGTAGACATGGCTTCTCAGGAGGGTTGCATCGCTCAGTAATAGCTCGCGCTCTTCAACAACGTTAATGGCCCGCTTTCAACCGGCGGGCCATTTTCAATTGGAGGAGGGAGTAGCGTAGATATTTTTTGGTTCCGATATAACGAAAGTTTCTTTGTATTGGGTCGGCATACTCTGCTGCATCAACTAACCGAGCCGAGGTGAATCACAATGCCCGTTTGTATCTATATCACGTCTGGTATGGGTCAACATGAGACCAAGGGCAACCGTCAACCCATGTCGGCTTCGCCTCTGCAAGCCGACCAATTGTCCGAAAATGCGGGCATTGTTGATTGAAAGTCCGTTCAGGCACGAAGAGCGGACAAGCTGCAGCAAGAGCACGAGGTCTCAAAAGGGCCAGCTACCGACACTGATGCAAGACCTCCTTCAAATGGTGAAGCCTTTAGGAATCAATCTGTGCTCTTTGGCTTGCCGTTCGAGGTCCTCGCGGAAGTCAGGATGGGCAATCGATATCATGGCCTTGGCGCGCTGGGCTATGGACTTACCCTTCAGATTGATGATGCCGTATTCGGTCACCACATACATCACATCCGTGCGCGGCGTCGTGACGACATTGCCCGGTGTCAAGTCAAAGACAATCCGGCTGCGCGGTGCGCCGCGTTTGTCATAAGTGGAAGACATGCAGATGAAGGACTTGCCGCCTTTCGAGGCGTAGGCGCCGCGCACGAATTGCAGCTGCCCGCCTGTTCCACTGATATGACGATGGCCATCGCTTTCAGATGCGGCCTGTCCCTGCAAATCCATTTGCGTGGTGTTGTTGATTGACACGGTCTTGTCGTTTTTCATGATGACATGCGGTAGGTTGGTGTAGCGCGTCGCATGGGCAATAAAATCATGATTGTGGTTGATCGTATCGTAGAGGTATTTCGAACCCAAAGCGAAACTGAAGGTGATCTTGCCTGGGTCAAGTGTCTTGGCGGCACCCGTGATGAGACCTGCCTTATAGAGGTCAATAATGCCATCAGTAAGCATTTCAGTGTGAACACCGAGATTGCGCACGCCTGACTCGAGCAGCAGAGAGCAGACGGCGTTGGGCATGGCTCCGATGCCGATTTGCAGGCACGAGCCACCCTCGATTTCGGCAGCGATGAAGCTGGCAACGGCGCGATCAGCTTCGGTCAATGCGGGTTTGGGCAGTTCAAAAACGGCCGCATTGTCGCCAGCTATGATGTAGTCGACCTCGCTGATGTGAACGGCATTATCGTTCCCATAGCAATAAGGCAGGGTCGAGCAGGTTTCGACAATCACAAGCTTGGCCCGCTCGACAATCGCACGGTGCCAAAGCGTTGCGGCGCTGAAGTTGAAATAGCCATCGGAATCAGCCGGACTGGTCTTGATGACGACGATATCAACCGGGTCTATGTTGTGGGCATAGTAGCCATCGATTTCGCCCAAATTTACCGGCATGTAGTCGCAGCGGCCCGCGTCATGCATCTTCCGGTCGTAGCCTGAGAAATGCAGGCTCATCATAAAGAAATGCTCAGCCTTGGGGTCAGCCTCCAACACGGCGCGCGGGCGCGTTGAAATGGTGCTCCTGATTTTTACGTCCCGCAGTTCTGTTACGCGAGCCGCCAAAGCCTTGTCGAATGCATCCGGTTGGGCGAGCACAGCGCCGTAATCCAGCCACATGCCGGATTTTACCAATCCTGCAGCGGCTTCAGCAGTAATGGTTCGGGCTGGCGATGCGGCGCACCTCTTGGTCATGATTGTGATCTCCCATTTGGTCGACGTATTTCGGTCTTGAAGTCAGGTGCGAGGCGGCAAGCCCCGCACCATCGTGAGGAAGTCAATCTTGGTTCCGGCGCGACGGTGCACAGACAAGGCTTGATAGTCCGGATCGGCATACCAGCGCGCGGCGTGGCCTTCGGACGGAAACTTAAAGATGATGACGCGTCCTTGACGCGGTGCCGCACCCTCGAATGTTTTGGGCTTATCGTCGAAGGTGATGAACTCACCACTGTGGCGCTTGAGAAGCGGAAAGAAGCCCTTCTCGTATTTACGGTATTCTGCTGCATCCTGAATGATCAGGTTCACAAACATGTAGACCGGTACTTGCGCTATGGCGTTTTCCATTAGGGAAGTCCCGCAACCCAGTCGGCGACGGCGCACCCGATTTCATCGGGAGAATCTTCCTGGATGAAAAGAAGGCCCTTCACCGTCACCTCTTTCTGATTGGGCCATGTCCGGCAGAATTCTCGCTGAGCCTCAATGAGGATCGAGCCGGGCTCGGCATTGATGAATAGCTTCGGGATGGAGCATTGCTGCAACCAGTCTGCGTATTGCTGCACGAGTGCGACAATGTTAGTTGGCTCTCCAGCGATGGGAAGTTGACGTGGCCAGTTCAGCGTCGCTTGGCGATTGTCCTTGTCGATGAACGGCGCGCGGTATTCCGCCATCTCCTGATTCGTCAGTTTGCGCATGACGGAACTTGGCAATACATTCTCAATGAACATATTGCGGTTCAGGATTAGGTCCTCACCTTTGGTGGACCTGAAGCCATGAAAAATGCCGCGCGCCTTTTCAGGCCAGTCATTCCAGGATGCAAAGGGCATGACTATGCCCTCCATATAGGCCAAGCCGCGAACCTGTTCGGGGTGGTTGCAGGCCCAATGAAAACCGAGTGCACTACCCCAGTCGTGGAGAACCAACGTAACCTCGGAGTTCACACCAAGCTGCGCCAACATGGCGTCGAGATAGGCGTAGGCCACCTCGAAGCTGTAACGCCCGGGTCCGTCGGCAGAAGGCAGTTTCTCCGAGTCACCGTGGCCGATCAGATCAGGGACAATAACTCTGCCGCTGTCTGCCAAATGTGGAACGACATTGCGCCACAAGTAGCTCGATGTCGGATTGCCATGCAGCAGCACGAGTGGACGACCGCTACCAACTTCGGCATAGGCGAGGCGGCGGCCGTTGATGTCGCAGAACTTCTTAGCAAGAGGCATTGCAGAGTAACTCATCAGATGGCGTCCCCGATCAAACGAAACGCCGTGTCGATGTCGGAAAGTTGCTGTTCACGAGAAACCTTGCGGCGGCTGGAAACCCTGATGCCCTCGTTAAACTGCATCAAGAAGCTCGCAAACCCAGCGGCACGTTCCGGTGCCAAGCCTGCATCACTCAGGCATTTTTCAAATTCGACTTGCATGTCAGCCAGAAGACTGCTGGCCCGCGCGCTGAGGTCGTCGTCAACTCCGGCGAGTTCCAGTACGGTATTGACCATCATGCAGCCCCATTCAGTACGCTGACCGCGCTGTTCGGCTACAGTGTTTTCGAAAAAGCTCCGCAGCGCATCCAAGGGAGTGTGTTCACTCTTTGCCTTCAGCAGGAAATCCTTGGTGCGCTTCCCAAAAATCCCCAGGCATTCGAGGAAGAGGCTGCGCTTGTCTCCGAACGTGGCGTAGAAACTGCTGCGGCTGATATCCATGGCCTCCAGCAAATCCGAAAGAGAAGCTGCCTGGTAACCTTTGTGCCAGAACAGCACGAGGGCTTTGTTCAATGCCGTCGGCTGATTGAATTCCAAAGTCCTTGCCATGAGCAATACTGGAACGATTGGTACAGAATATCAAGCATGCTTTGTGGTCGCGTCGAGCCGTGTCGCGCCTGGCAATGGTCCGCTGTGTCCAAGCTATTTAAGTCGTGGAATCACACATCTCCTGGCAGGGATGGATGTTATGAGACGATTTCCGTGGCGATGTCCGGTAATGGGATGGTCCGGCCGTGTTCCTGCCACGCCAGCGGTTGAAGCTGGCAAGGGGCGCCAAAGACAAGGAGCACGCCATGACTGAACTGTCTCATACTGCAATCGCCGTTGTCGGTATCGATATCGGCAAGAACTC